>NZ_JAIXRZ010000065.1 GCF_027484945.1 Flavobacterium sp. | reverse complement strand
TTTCGTTTGAAGCTTTTTTTTTTTAATTCGGGACTTGAACCCGCACGGGCATTACTACCCACTGGATTTTAAGTCCAGCGTGTCTACCAATTCCACCACTCGAGCATTGGTTTATTTATTAGAGCGAAAAACGGGGTTCGAACCCGCGACCTCAACCTTGGCAAGGTTGCGCTCTACCAACTGAGCTATTTTCGCATTTCAATTTTTAAAAGAACAGCAACCACTTTACTGGCGATTGCGGATGCAAATGTAACACTTAAAATGGATTCTACAAGCGAAATTTAGAAAAAAATTAGCGCAATAGCTAATCCCTTGAAAGCCAAACTTTACTTCGCTTGAAGCATCCGTTTTATTTCATTAATTTTCATCAATGCCTCAACGGGAGTCAATGTATTAATGTCAATGGATAAAATTTCTGCTTTGAGTTCTTCCAAAATTGGATCATCTATAGTAAAGAAACTCAATTGCATTTCATCTTTCATTGCTTTTACCCCATTTAATGCATCTGACGAGTGGTTTTTCTCCAACTTTTTCAACATTTTTTGGGCTTTTTGAACCACTGTTTGTGGCATTCCCGCCATCTTGGCCACATGAATACCAAAACTATGTGCGCTGCCCCCTTCAACCAACTTGCGAAGAAACAAAACATTGTCTTTTAACTCCTTGACCGAAACATTGTAGTTACGAATACGCGGTAATAAATCGGTCATCTCATTCAACTCATGGTAATGTGTTGCAAACAATGTTTTTGCACGTGCGGGATGTTCATGCAAAAACTCGGCAATAGCCCATGCAATAGAAATTCCATCATAAGTACTTGTACCGCGTCCAATTTCGTCCAACAACACCAAACTTCGCTCTGAAATATTATTCAAAATCGAAGCCGTTTCATTCATTTCTACCATAAAGGTAGATTCACCCATAGAAATATTATCACTTGCACCAACTCGTGTGAAAATCTTGTCGACTACCCCCATTCGCACTGCTTCGGCGGGCACAAAACTTCCAATTTGCGCAAGCAAAACAATTAAGGCTGTTTGACGGAGTATCGCAGATTTACCCGACATATTAGGCCCCGTTATCATAATGATTTGTTGGGTTGTACGATCTAAGTACACGTCATTCGCAATATAGGGTGTACCCACCGGCAATTGCCTTTCAATTACAGGATGTCGTCCATTTTTTATTTCCAATTCAAAGCTATCATCAAGTACCGGACAAACATACTGATGATCCATCGCCAACTGAGCAAATGATGCTAAACAATCCAATTGCGCTACTAAACTAGCATTCAATTGTACTTGCTTGATATAAGAACCCAACCAATTGACCAATTGCTCAAACAGTTGTGATTCGATTTGATGAATTTTATCTTCCGCTCCTAAAATTTTCGTCTCATAGGTTTTCAATTCTTCGGTAATATACCGCTCTGCATTCACTAACGTTTGTTTACGGATCCAATCTTCTGGAACTTTATCTTTATGGGTGTTTCGTACTTCAATATAGTATCCAAATACGTTATTGAAGGCAATTTTTAATGAGGTGATTCCGGTTCGTTGGGACTCCCTACGCTCAATTGCCTCCAAATATTCTTTACCAGAAAAAGCAATAGCGCGCAAAGCATCCAACTCTTCATCAACACCTGCAGCGATTGTATTTCCTTTTGAAAGCGCAACAGGAGCATCGGGATGGAGTGTAGTAGCTATTTTCTCACGCAATAAATCACATGCATGAAGACTGTCTCCAATAACGCGAACCGCCTCTTGCGAACTCGAGAGCGCAATCGATTTTATAGGCAAGATTGCATCTAAAGACACTTTTAAAACAAGGACTTCTTTGGGCGAAATTCTACCGGTTGCCACTTTTGAAATCAAGCGCTCCAAGTCGGAAATTTGCCTAATTTGAAACTGTATTTGGCGCAACTCCTCCGTATGGGTTGTGAAATAATGAACCACTTCATGTCGCGATCGAATGGTTGCGATATCTTTTAGCGGCAACGCCAACCAGCGCTTTAATAAGCGCGCCCCCATAGGGGATAGCGTTTTATCAATAACATCCAACAACGTAACTGCATTGGGATTATAACTGTGATATAATTCCAAATTCCGAAGGGTAAAACGATCCATCCACACATAGGCATCTTCGGGTATACGTTGGATATTGGAAATATGTTGCAGCTTATTATGCTGGGTTTCTGACAAATAATACAATATAGCCCCTGCAGCAATAATACCCTCGACAAATCCATCTACACCAAAGCCTTTTAATGAGTTGGTTTGAAAATGGGAGGTCAATTTTTCTTGGGCATACGTTTCTTTATAAATCCAATCTTCCAAAAAGAAAGTAGTATGGGTTTCGCCAAAAGCAGCATGAAAGTCTTTCTTTTGATTTTTTGGAACAAGAATTTCTGCAGGAGTGAAATTTTGTAAAAGCTTATCTATGTATTCCTCATTGCCTTCTGCCGTTAGGTACTCCCCGGTAGACACATCTAAAAAAGCAATGCCGTGTATTTTTTTACCTAAAAAAACAGAAGCCAAAAAGTTATTGGATTGGGCTTGTAGTACTTCATCATTTATCGCTACACCGGGGGTTACCAATTCAGTTACCCCGCGTTTTACGATGGTTTTTGTCATTTTTGGATCTTCCAACTGATCACAAATGGCAACCCGTAATCCCGCTTTTACAAGTTTTGGCAAATAGGTATTTAACGAATGATGGGGAAAACCAGCCAAGGCAGTCTCTGATTCTGATCCATTACCCCGTTTGGTTAAAATAATACCCAATATTTTTGAAGCACGAATGGCATCTTCTCCAAAGGTTTCATAAAAATCGCCTACACGAAACAACAAACAAGCATCGGGATACTTTGCTTTTATCTCGTTATATTGTTTCATTAAGGGTGTTTCTTTGGTGCTTTTTCCTTGGGCCGCCACAATGCTAATTATTAAAAATGTGGTACGAATTTACTAAATCTGTCCCTGTATTTCACGAAAAAGCAGCATGAATTTTTGCATAGGTTTTGAAAATTGATTGGGTTTTTTTGTTAAATTTGCTTGTAAAACATAAATTTTATAGACCATGAAAAAAATTCTTTTGGTTGCAGCATTATTTTATATGGGTTTGGCCAATGCGCAAACTCCCAATGCAAAATCGACAACTGCTCAGCCAGCGCAACCTACGCAATCTGTTGACGGACCTCAAATTACTTTTGAAAACGAAACAATTGATTACGGAACTATTGAGCACAATGCCGATGGTAACCGTCAATTTGTGTTCACCAACTCCGGAAACAAACCGTTGGTTATAGAAAGCGCTCAAGGTTCATGTGGTTGTACTGTTCCTACTCCTCCTAAAGACCCTATTCAACCCGGTCAAAAAGGATTTATTAGTGTTAAATATGCTACGGATCGTGTAGGTCAGTTTACTAAAAACGTAACTGTTCGTTCCAACGCAGTGGGTAATGAAACTAAAGTTTTAACGATTAAAGGAAATGTACTTCCCGATCCACAACCGGCTACTCCTGCTGCTGCACCAATTAAAAGTTAAAAAAATACTTTTTTGTATAGAAAAAGCGCTCTTAACGGGTGCTTTTTTTATTTTTACCCCATGAGAAAATTAGCCAACAGCGAACTGGAACGAAAATCTGTCGAAGCCTTCAAAGAGGCAAAAAAAACGCCCATTAGCATCGTTTTAGATAATATTCGAAGCCTGCATAACATTGGTTCTGTTTTTCGAACTTCGGATGCATTTTTAATTGAAAAAATCTATTTATGCGGCATTACCGCTGTACCCCCACACAAAGAAATACACAAGACCGCATTGGGCGCAACCGAAACCGTGGCCTGGGAATACCAAAACAATGTCGTTGATGTATTAAAGAGCTTAAAATCAGAAAATACCACTATTTATGCCGTTGAACAAGTAGAAAATGCCGTTTTTTTGGATAGCTTCCAACCCATACCGCAGCAAAAATATGCTTTAATTTTTGGCAATGAAGTTTATGGAGTTTCGCAAGAAGCAATACGCCTATCGGATGGGTGTATTGAAATTCCACAATTAGGCACCAAACATTCCTTAAATATTGCTGTTAGTGCCGGGATTGTAATTTGGGATTTCTATCAAAAAATGAACAAATGGCAACCCTAAAATCTCTTTTCTCTAGAAGTTGATTATTGGTTTTTGTTTGAGCATTAACCCCTTCAATTGACCCAAAGCAGCACTTTTATTTTAAAGTGGTAATTTTCTTCTGAATTTCGTTGAGTATATAAATATAGTCGGATTGATTTTTAACAAAATCCAAGTCGGAAACATCAAGGACTAAAACATTGAGATTTTGTTGGGTTTTAATAAAATCCAAATACCCATTATTAATTTTTTCGAGGTATGCGGCGGGAATTTCCTGCTCATAACTTCGTCCGCGTTTTCGAATGTTTTGCAAGAGTCGCTCGGTGTTTTGATACAAATAAATATACAAATCGGGCTTGGGCATTTCTCTATAAATAATAGAAAACAACGTATTGTAAAGACGGAATTCATCCTCTGCCAACGTTACTTTGGCAAAAATCAACGATTTGAATATATGGTAATCGGCCACAACAAAATCTTTGAACAAATCCAATTGGGAAAGATCATCAGCAATTTGTTGGTAGCGGTCGGCTAAAAACGACATTTCCAGTGGAAAGGCATACCGATTTTGATCTTTGTAAAATTTAGGCAAAAAAGGATTGTCTGCAAAACGTTCATAAACGGTTTTTGCATTAAAATCTTCGGCCATCATTGTTGCAAGCGTTGTTTTTCCTGCACCTATATTTCCTTCAATTGCAATATAATTAAACTGATTGAGCGCTATAGAACTCAAACGCGACTTAAGGTTAGCCACCTGTATGCAATCACTAGAATCTGAGCAATGGGCTAATAATTCTTCAGCCGTTTTGTACAGTTTAGGATGGCGCCATTGCGGCAAGAGATCAACGAGTGGTTGCAATACAAACCGGCGATGCTGCATCAATTGATGCGGAATAGTAAGCGACTCTGTGTCGATTTGGTCTTCATCAAACGCAATTATATCGATATCGATAATCCGATCTTCATAACTTGTACCAGCAGATCGAACCCGTCCCATTTCGCGTTCTATTTTCAAAATCTTTTTGAGTAATTGATGTGGGGTTTTGTGCGCGTGTATCAAAACAACACAATTGTAAAAAGATCCGCTTTCAAATCCCCAAGATGGGGTTTCATAAACAGGTGAAACAGCAATAACTGTAACCGCTTTATGATGAATCAAATCGATACACCGCTCCAAATTGGCTAACTTTTCGCCTGTATTGGTGCCCAATGAGAGTACGATTTGATTTTGAAAATTCATAGCTCACAAAATAACTAAAACTTATTCATAAAACCCTATTTTTAAAAGTAGTGTTAATAACTATTTTTTTAAAAATAATGTTCGACATGTAACTTTTTTGAGCAAACCTAAACTAATCTTCTAAAAATTTATAGTATGCGTTTTTTAAGTAATGTACTGGCTACCCTTGTAGGGATTTTTCTGTTTTTCATGATTGCATTCTTCGGATTGATTTTTATTGCAGCACTTTTTGGCGGTAATGAAGAAACCGTTGTTATTAAAGAAAATTCGGTAATCGAATTGGATTTATCCAAAGTTGAATTGGATTATGCAGGTAAAATTAATTTTACGGATATTGGTCAATTTACGGCCCATCACGACGGTTTAGTAGATATTACTAATGCTATCGAATATGCAAAATCCGACAACAACATTAAAGGAATTTCGTTAAAAAATGTAAACTCCCAACTTGGAATTGCCCAAACCAAAGCGTTACGCGACCAATTGGAAGACTTTAAAAAATCGGGTAAATTTATTTATGCTTATGCAGAGGAATATTCGCAAAAGGAGTATTACCTAGCCTCCGTTGCAGATCAAATTTATATAAATCCCGTTGGTGCTCTTGAGTTCAAAGGATTAGGAGCTGAAATCATGTTTTTTAAAGGTATCCAAGAAAAAACGGGCGTAAAAATGGAAGTGATTCGCCACGGCAAATACAAAAGCGCTGTAGAACCCTTTTTGGAAGATAAAATGAGTACGGCCAATCGAGAACAAACTTCACAGTTACTCCAATCTATTTGGGACGCCTTATTGGTGGATATTTCTAAAAGTCGGAAGATTTCTGTAGCGCAACTGAACACAATTGCCGACAATTTAGGCGCACGTACACCCGAGCTCGCTAAAGCAACACGTTTGGTCGATGGCATTACTTACGAAGATCATTACGACGACATTATCCGTAAAGCGTTAAAAGTAGAAAAAGATGAAGATTACAATACCGTAGCTATCGTTGATTATGCTAAAGATAAAGCGACAGCTTTCATTGATTTGGAAGCATCAGACAAAATTGCCATCATCTATGCTCAAGGAGAAATTGCAGCTGGCGAAGGAGATGTTAATGTAATTGGTGATGGCGCCATGCGTCGCGCAATTCGAGAAGCACGCCGAGACGAAGAGGTCAAAGCCATTGTTTTACGAATTGATAGTCCGGGAGGCAATGCATTGACCTCGGATTTAATTTGGAGGGAAATTGAGTTAACAAAAAAAATAAAACCTGTAGTTGTATCGATGGGTAATTATGCCGCTTCGGGGGGATATTATATTGCATGCAATGCCCATAAGATATTTGCAGAAAAAACGACGATTACAGGATCTATTGGTGTATTTGGTGTTATTCCAAACTTGACCGCACTGGGACAAAAAATAGGTTTAACGGTAGATCAAGTACAAACAAATCCAAACGCACAAGATTATAGTGTATTTATGCCAATGGACCCCAATTTCCGGGCTACTGCCCAAGAAGGAGTGGAACGGGTGTATGCCACTTTTATTAAACGAGTAGCCGACGGTCGAAAACTTACAACCGAGCAAGTTGATGCTATTGGTCAAGGACGGGTTTGGAGCGGATCTGATGCTCTTAAAATTGGATTGGTAGATAAAATTGGTGGTCTCGAAGCTGCTATAGCAGAAGCCGCAAAATTAGGTAAAACAAAAAAATACCGCATCCAAGATTATCCGGAATACGAGCGAGAAGTCTTGGCCTTTTTTGAAGATATGGGTCTAATACAAAGTAAATCCGCTTTGCTAAAAGAGCAATTAGGTGAACAAAATTATGCCCTACTGCAACGTATTCAAGTGATTTCACAGCAGCAAGGAGTGATGACCCGTATACCCTATGAAATGAAAATCGATTAATAGACCAGCCGCCTTTTTATAAGGCGGTTTTTTTATGCTTTTAAACACTAAGCGCTGTCCAATTGGACCATAATCCGTATTTTTGTTTAAGCAACCGTAGCATTAGGCATAATTGTTGTTTAAATTACTTAAAATCAAATTCAATGGTTAAGAAAATTGCTAAAATTACGGGAATTACCCTTGGGGTGTTGCTACTACTCGCTTTCGCAATCCCCTATTTCTTTGAGGATCAAATCAAAGCGCGTATTGAGCGCGCACTCAACGAAAGCGTAGACGCAACCGTGCGGTTTGAAGACGCTGATCTTAGCTTGTTTCGTAATTTTCCAAAAGCAACTGTATCAATTGAAAAAATGGCGATTATCAACAAAGCACCATTTGAAGGAGATACGCTAGTAGCTTTTGACGAATTGCATCTAAAAATGGGAATTGGTGAATTGTTTAACGGAGCCGACGAACCCCTTTCGGTTGAATCTATTGCTACAAAAAATGGATTGCTTAATATTATTATCAATAAAGAAGGTATTGGCAATTATTCTATCGCACTCAAAGACAAAAAAAGCACCGAAAGTCAATCCAAAAGCAAACCTTTGGCATTTAAAATTCAGTCGTATGAAATCGCTAATTATACGTTCCGATATACCGATGAAGGTTCAAAAATCAAAATGCAACTCGACAGCATTCAACATTCGGGCATAGGCGATTTTAGGAACTCTGTTTTAGATTTAGATACCCAAACAACAACTTCGGTTTCGCTGTCAATGGATAAAATGAACTATATGAATCGGGTTCCAATTACCCTAAAGGCTATTTTGGGAATTGACCTTAATCAAAGCAAATACAGTTTCAAAAAAAACGAAGCAAAAATCAACGATTTACCATTGAATTTCAATGGTTTTATTCAAATGGCTGCTAATCGGCAAATCTATGATCTAACATTTGAAACGCCTACTTCCGATTTTAAAAACTTCCTTGGATTGATTCCAGCAGCTTACCGAAGTAGTATTGAAAATGTAAAAACTACGGGGACTTTTGGTGTGAAAGGATTTGCAAAAGGGCAATTGACCGAAACATCCGTTCCTAAATTTTCCATTGCGATTGCGTCCGATAATGCATCGTTTCAATATCCCAATTTACCAAAAGCTATAAAAAACATCCATATTGACACCAAAATTGTCAATAAAACAGGAGACATGAATGACACCTATGTCGCTATTGATAAATTGTCATTTGCTATTGATCAGGATGTTTTTAATGCGAAAGCCACCCTTAAAAATATTGCAGAAAATACACAAGTCAATGCTGCATTGAAAGGGATAATTAATTTAACTAATTTTTCGAAAGCTTACCCAATCCAGCTCAAAAAACCCTTATCGGGCATTTTAAAAGCCGATGTAACCACAGCTTTTGATATGGCCTCGGTGGAAAAAAAGGAGTATGCTCGGATAAAAAATGCGGGCGCTATCGACTTGTCAGGATTTCAATATACCGATGCTTCTGGCAAAACAATGGATATTCGAAAAATAGCTGTCGTATTTAATACAAGTCGGGTCAATTTAAAACAATTTGAAGCTAAAACGGGCAAAAGTGACATTGCAGCTAATGGTGTTTTAGAAAATTTTTATGGGTTTCTATTCCGTAAGGAAAATCTTCAAGGAAATTTCAACTTAACTTCAAATCAACTAGCGATTAACGATTTTATGACGACAACAAATACGTCAACTAACGAATCAAAAAAAGCTGCCGCTCCTTTAAAAATACCGGCATTTTTAGACTGTAGCCTTACTGCAAAAGCGACCACTGTTTTGTATGATAATTTAACCTTGAAAAATTGTACTGGAAAACTGATTCTTAACGATCAAAAAGCAACGCTTGAAAATGTAAAAACAGAAGTATTTCAAGGACAAATTGAATTAAACGGTGCGGTTAACACTAAAGAAAAAACGCCTAAATTCAACATGAACTTAGGATTGAATCAGGTAGACATTGCCCAATCATTTACACAACTCAATATGTTGACAAAAATTGCCCCTATTGCAGCGGTAATTAACGGAAAACTCAATGCAAGACTCAACGTAAATGGCAACTTAGATGCCCTTGCATTAACACCCGATATTAATTCAATTTCGGGCAATTTAATGGGACAATTACTATCGACGACGATCAATTCAAATCAATCAAAACTGTTGCGCTCCTTAGACGAACAATTGCAATTTATCGATTTAAAAAAAATAAATGTAAACGATATAAAAGCCTCGGTTGCGTTCAGAGCGGGTAGAGTTTCGGTACAACCTTTTACCATTAACTACCAAGACATCAAAGTAACTGTTAGTGGCACCCATGGTTTTGACCAATCGATGAACTATGATTTGAATTTTGATGTGCCTGCCAAATACTTGGGCCCTGAAGTGAATTCACTATTGAGCAAACTTTTCCTAACGGAAAAAGCAAAATTGGATCATGTGCCGATTAATGCCAAATTAACGGGATCCTTTAGCAATCCGAAAGTACAAACCGATGGCAAAGCCACAACAAAAGCCCTAGTAACCAATCTTGTCAAACAACAAAAAGAAAAGCTTATCGTTAAAGGAAAATCTGCATTAGATAAAATAATCGATCGCAACACCAAACCTGGAGATACAACTACATCCAAAACAAAAGAAGACCTAAAAAACAAGGCTAATGATGTACTCAAAGGGTTATTGGGGCGGAAGAAATAAAGGTAAAATGTGCGTCTTACTTATCTATTTGTAGACGTACTTCAAAACCTTCATACGTCCGCACATTAAACACGGTTTGGTCATCGAAGATCAGATACTGTCCTTTGATTCCTTGTAATTGACCTGTATATTGCGGGGTTTTTTCCAAATTCAGACTCGTCACTTTAGCTGGATAATGCATAACCGGATAGTGCAAATCAAACAAATCATCCGGTGTTGGATGAAAAAAATCAAGCACTTCGGCAGGTAAAATCGAAGCAATTTTTTCGCGTTCTGCCAATAAATCTACAACAGGAACTTCATTTTTAAGCATTTTTTGCCAATTGGTTTTATCAGCAAAGTAACTTTTTAAGGCAACTTCTGTAATTCCCGCTAAGTACCGATTGGGCACTTCAATTATGGGCAATGCCTGAATTGCGCCTTGATCAATCCAGCGTGTAGGCACTTGCGTTTTTCGAGTTACGCCTACTTTGACTTCACTAGACAACGCTAAATACACAATATGGGGTTGCAATTGAACCCGTTTTTCATAAGCTAAATCGCGATCTTCAATGTCCAAATGGGCCTTACTTAGTTCGGGTTTTATAATCCAATCACCCGCAGAAGCACTATTCATAAAACAATCATAGCAAAAACCCTGTCGGAAGATTTTTTTCTTTTTACTACAATTCAAACATTGGTAACCGGTATGATGAATTTCAATAGATTTACCCAGAAGTTGATTCATATGTAAAAATGCGTGTTCAAACACCAAGTAGTATTGAATTGGATTTTGGTATTCGGTTTGCATTTTGGTTAGTATGCCTTCGTATATCATGCTAAATTTATAAATAGTAGTATATTTGGTAAAGTTATCATTCTTAATTCATAATTCAACATTTTAATTATGTTTCCCATAATCAATTCTATTGCCTCGTGGGTTTTAAAACAACGCATTCATCAGATTGAACTGTTTTTAAAATACCCCAATGAAGTTCAAGAGGAGTTACTTTTGAATCTTATTCGCAATTGTGAGGAGACGGTCATCGGGAATAAGTATGATTTTAAATCGGTTACGAGTTACCAAACTTTTATTGATCGGGTTCCCGTATCCTATTATGAAGACCTGGAACCGTTAATCGAAGAAACGCGTAAAGGGTATCAAAATATATTTTGGCATTCGCCTATCAAATGGTTTGCTAAATCCAGTGGTACCACTAACGCAAAGAGTAAATTTATCCCCGTTAGTAGTGAAGCCCTAGAGGATTGCCATTACAAAGGCAGTAAAGATTTACTCGCCATGTATCTTCATAACAATCCCGAATCGGGTTTGTTTTTGGGAAAAAGTTTACGTTTAGGAGGGAGCTCTCAAATTTATGCCAACAACAATTCGTATTTTGGAGATTTATCAGCTATTCTTATTGAAAATATGCCGCTTTGGGCCGAATTTAGTAGTACTCCCAGCAATAAAACATCGTTGATGAGCGAATGGGAATCCAAATTGGCAGCCATTATTCAGGAAACTAAAAATGAAAATGTAACTAGTTTTGCGGGAGTGCCCTCGTGGATGATGGTTTTAATGCAACGTATTTTAAACGAGACCAATCACAGTCATTTATTAGAATTATGGCCCAATCTAGAAGTATATTTTCATGGAGGGGTGAGTTTTGAACCCTATCGTGAACCCTACAAACAACTGCTTCCTAAAAGCGATTTTAAATACTATGAGATTTACAATGCTAGCGAAGGTTTTTTTGCTATTCAGGATTTAAATTATTCCAGTGATTTGCTTTTAATGCTTGATTATGGGATTTTTTATGAATTTATCCCAATGAACACCTTGGGAACGCCTCATGAAAAAATCATCCGATTGGCAGAGGTTGAATTGGAGACCAACTATGCGGTTGTTATCACGACCAATTCGGGACTGTGGCGCTATATGATTGGTGATACCGTGCGTTTTACCTCCATCAGCCCCTATCGTATTCGCGTTACAGGGCGAACCAAACATCACATCAATGTATTTGGGGAAGAATTAATGGTGGAAAATGCCGACAAAGCATTAGCGTTAACCTGTAAGGAGTTAAAATGTACAATTAAAGACTACACAGTAGCTCCCATTTTTATGAAAAATAAAGAAAAAGGAGCGCATGAGTGGATTGTCGAATTTGAAAAGGCACCCGAATCGATTGCCGCATTTGCACAACTCCTAGATACCAATTTGCAATCGGTTAATTCTGATTATGAAGCCAAACGGTATCACAACATGACGCTAAACCCATTAAAGTTGGAAGTAGCCCGAGAAAACCTATTTTACGATTGGTTGAAGGAACGAAACAAATTGGGTGGACAACATAAAATTCCGCGTTTATCCAACCAAAGAACGTATGTAGAAGAATTATTAGCACTTCAAAAAGAGAAAAAGTAAATGAGAAGAATTCTAGTACTAATTGGTATACTTTCTTTGCTCTCGTGCGGACCTAAACGCATGAAATGCTATGGACGCAGATGTGTTGATCTTAAAACCATCGAAGAACCCAACCTACCGATACAAAACTTTACTACACCTAGTTAAACCATTATTGCGTACTAGCAAAACGGGCATTTCCCTTTTTCAAAAAAAATACCCCAAAAAATAAAGTGATTATTTTTTAGGGCAATTTGATTATTTACTTTTTTTTAAGAAGCAATTTCTAACCGTTTTAATAAGTTTTTACTTAGTGCATGTTCTGCATATTCTTTATTGATGTCTAAGACCTTTTCATCATTACTCGGCATTTCATACATGGCATCGGTAAGGATTGCCTCGCATAACGAACGTAGTCCACGCGCACCGAGTTTATACTCCAAAGCTTTGTCTACAATATAATCGAGTGCTTCTTCGCTTATCGATAGTTGCACCTCATCCATAGCAAATAATTTTTCATATTGCTTAATTAAGGCATTTTTCGGTTGGGTCAAAATCGCCCGTAAGGTAGGTCTATCCAAGGGATCCATGTGCGTTAATACGGGTAAACGACCAATAATTTCTGGAATTAAACCAAAATCTTTTAAGTCTTTTGGAATAATATATTGCAGCAAATTGTCTTTATCGATTGCTTCTTTTTGGGTGGTACTATACCCCATTGCTTGACGGTTCAATCGTTTAGAAATAACGCGTTCGATTCCATCAAATGCCCCTCCAGCGATAAACAATATGTTTTGCGTATTCACTTCCACAAATTTTTGATCGGGGTGTTTACGGCCTCCTTTAGGGGGAACATTCACTATTGTTCCTTCGAGCAATTTTAACAATGCTTGTTGCACCCCTTCGCCCGAAACGTCACGCGTTATGGATGGATTGTCGCTTTTTCGGGCAATTTTATCAATCTCATCGATAAAAACGATACCCCGTTCAGCTTTAGCCAAATCGTAATCGGCCGCTTGAAGCAAACGCGTTAATATACTCTCTACATCTTCACCAACATAACCCGCCTCTGTAAGTACCGTAGCGTCTACAATAGCTAAGGGCACATCCAACATCCGTGCAATTGTTTTTGCAACCAACGTTTTACCTGTACCTGTTTGTCCAACCATAACAATATTGGACTTTTCAATTTCCACTTCGTCGGTAGCTTGGGGTTGAATCAAACGTTTGTAATGATTGTAAACTGCAACAGCCAATACTTTTTTGGTTTGTTCTTGACCTATCACATATTGATCAAGAAAAGCTCTAATTTCTTTTGGCCGTTGTAAAACTAGGTCTGTAGGTAATTTTGTTGGATTATTAGTGCGAATTTCCTCCACTACAATTCCATGTGCTTGCTCGATACAACGATCACAAATGTGTGCATTAATTCCAGCAATCAAAAGATTCGTTTCTGGTTTTTTTCGCCCGCAAAAAGAGCATTCTAAAATTTCTTTAGCCATTGTTAATTAATTGGCAGTCGCTATAAACTGTGACTGTAAACTATAAATTGAATTATCTTCGCAAAACTTCATCGATCATCCCGTATTCTTTTGCTTCATCAGCAATCATCCAGTAATCGCGTTCTGAATCTTTGTACACTTTATCAAACGATTGTCCAGAATGATTAGAAATAATTTGATACAACTCTTCTTTGAGCTTCAACATTTCTTTCAAATTAATTTCCATATCAGTGGCTACCCCTTGTGCACCGCCAGAAGGTTGATGAATCATAACGCGAGAATGCGGTAAGGCCGAACGTTTTCCTTCAGCACCAGCACACAACAATACTGCACCCATCGAAGCCGCCATACCGGTACAGATAGTGGCAACATCGGGTTTTACATATTGCATCGTATCATAAATACCTAAGCCCGCATAAACACTACCTCCGGGTGAATTAATATAAATTTGAATATCCTTTGACGCATCAACACTCTCCAAAAACAATAACTGCGCTTGAATAATATTGGCTACATAATCGTCTACTCCAGTTCCAAGAAAGATAATACGGTCCATCATCAAACGGGAAAAAACATCCAGTTGAGAAACATTCAATTGTCGCTCTTCAATAATGTAGGGCGTCATTCCCGCTATGATTTTATCATAATATAGGCTATTTACACCCTGCTTTTTTGTTGCAAACTTTTTAAACTGATTTGCCATTTCGAGTCTTGCTCTCGTATCTTTTCCGAAGTCCATGTGTATGAATTAGAAATTTTAAATTAGAAATTTTAAATTTTGTACAATTTTTGTTCAACATTGGCATTTTTTTAAAGACCTCATCCTGTTGAATGCTTTTGGTTTAGCCCGGATGGGAGCAGCATCCTTTTGTTGTTTTGTTGCCGATATACTTGTACTGTTTTTAGTAATTTACTAAAAAGCAAAACAACAAAAGATAGAGCAAACAGCCGGATTGGCTTCAAAATAAAAAAGCGCCAAAATCGGACCGACATTGACGCTCAAATATAAGAATTATTTTTGATTAGTGTTTCAACTCTCCATACATTGCTTTCACAAAGTCTTCGTAGTTCACTTCTTTGTTTTTGGCTTTTACTTTGGTTTTAAATAAATCCAACATTTTTTGATTCATCACTTGTTCCGAAAGGCGACGTACTTCATCTTGATTTGTCATTACACGTGCTACAATCCCTTGGATATCTTCCTCCGTTGGATTCATTTGGCCAAATTGCGCCATTTGTTGTTTGATTAAGCCTCCGGTATAGTCTTTTAATTCATCAAATGTAATCTGAAGGTTATGATCTTTCATGATTTTTCCTTCAATCAATTGATAACGCAAGCCTTTTTCAGAGCGCTCGTATTCAATTTCGGCCTCTTCAGCTGCAATAGGGTTTTCACCGTTTGTTTGGATCCATTTTTTTAGAAAAGCGGCAGGCAAATCAAACTTGGTCGATTCTACTAAAAACTCCGTTACATCGTTCAAGTATTTTTGATCGGCTTGTTGCACAAATTGGCGCTCCGCATCTTCTTTTATTTTTGCTTTCATTTCGTCAACAGACGTTACCGTTTGAGGACCAAATAAGCGATCAAACAATTCTTGGTCTAGATGGGCAGGCTCATAACCGATTACTTCGTCAATAGTAAATGTTACATCAATAGCTAAACCGTGTACATCATCATGACCGATATTTAATACATCCATCAATTTGTGATCATCTTTGAACAATCCTTTTGTATTGAGTGTCACAACTTCGCCAACTTTTTTACCTAAAATCGCTTTTACTGCTTTTTTATCGGCTAAATCTTCCAAATCCAGTGTAGTGCGATTATTAATACCACGCGCTTCATTGGCAAAAATACCTGCTACATCATTTCCTTCGGCTACGGTGTCTTTGGCAATTACTTTACCGTATTGTTTTTGTATACGCGCAATTTGTGCATTCAACATCGTTTCATCGGCTACTACGGTGTATTTTACCACATTCGTTTTTGCCGATAAATCAACTGCAAACTCGGGTGCGAGTCCCAATTCGAATTCAAATTTAAAGTCATCGGTATCCCAGTTAAAATCGTCAGTTACTTTGGGCAGTGGATTCCCGAGAATATCTAGTTTCTCTTCGACCAAATAATTATTCAAGCTTTCTTGTAATAATTTGTTCACTTCATCCAATAACACTGCTTTGCCGTATTGCTTTTGGATAAGACCCATGGGCACTGCACCTTTGCGGAATCCTGGGATATTTGCGGTTTTGCGGTAGTTGGTTAAAACAGCCTGAACTTTGTCTGCATAGTCGCTTTTGTTCACTTCTACAGTTACTACTGCATTTAAAGCGTCCACATTATTTCTTGTAATATTCATGAGATTGTACTAATTTTTACTAACTAAAATCGGGTTGCAAAAGTATAACTTTTCTACAACCCGTCCAAGTTTTAGACTATTGATTTTTAAAGTCTTATTTTTTTACTTCGGTGAGTTTATAAACCAAAGATTGTGAAAGCGACAACACCACACTAAACAAGATGGCCCAACCGATATTTTGAACATCAAATCCTTTAACAAAATAATCGCAAAGCATAATAATCATTCCGTTGATGACCAACAAAAAGAGACCCAAGCTAAAAACGGTAAAAGGCAGTGTAAAAAATACAAAAATAGGTTTGATAAAAAAATTCAACAACCCCAAAACTAGGGCAACTTTAAATGCGGTAACCAAGGAATTTACTTCGATACCTTTAAAAAAATAAGGTAAAATTAGCACTAGCAAAGCTGTAATAACCACTCTTAGAATAAGTTTCATAAAAAAATTCATAAAAATTAACAGCAATAAAGGTAAAAAAAATTGTTTGGAAATGATAAATTGCTAACTTTGCTTTGTAATTAATAAATTTTAAACACATGAAAAAACTTTTACTTTCTTTAACATTACTAGTTTCTTTATTCGGAACGGCTCAGGTTTTAACTGAGGATTTCCAAGGAACTACATGGCCTCCAACGGGATGGGATGCTACCACTTTAGTGCCCACACGCCCATGGGGTTTTACTACAACAATCTTCAATGCTTCTGGCCAAGCTACCTTCAACATCACAGGTGGTAAATCGGCATGTATTGCTTGGATTGCACAAGACAATGATGCGGCTTTAACGAGTCCTTCTTTCAGTTTGGCGGGTTATTCTGATGCTAGTTGGAATTTCAACATTAAAATTGGATACGAATATCAAGTAGATCCATTTCCAAACGGCGATTTATTAGCACGTGTTTCAATTGACGGTGGTACCACTTGGACTGTTTTATGGGCAGAAGAAGATTATGGTGTGTATACTGACTATGAGACATTAGCGATTTCTTTGGATTTAACACCTTATGTTGGTAATTCAAATGTGAAAATTCAATTTGACTATGTAGGAAATGATGCTGACTCATTATCGGTTGATGATGTAGTGGTTTCTGGTAATTTAGGTGTTAATGAAGTTTTATCTTCTTCATTTACAACATTCCCTAACCCAGTGAACAATGTGTTAAACATTAAAAATGGCAATACTACAGCAATCAATAGTGTTTCTATCGTTGACATCAACGGAAGAACTATTAAAACTGTAGCGGCTAATGGCACTGAGGATATCGCTGTAAATACAAGTGATTTACAAGCAGGCGTTTACATGGTAAACATTGAGACAGAAGCAGGTAAAGCGGTTAAGAAATTTATCAAAAACTAATTATTTAGTTGAGAATATCGAAAAGGCCTTCGTTTGAAGGCCTTTTTTTATTTATGCTATTAAAAAGCGACTGGTACTATCAAAAAAAGCAGCTGGATTTTCGGCATGCAACCAATGCCCTACGCCGGGAATGGTCGCTAGTACGGCGTTAGGAAAGTGATCTTGAATTGAATGCCAATCGGTATCTAGAATGTATTTCGAATTGCCTCCACGAATAAATAAAGTAGCTCCTTCAAATTGGGTATTTTCGGGCAAGGCTTGACCAACTTGCTCAATTTGGGCATTAAAGACCTTTAAATTAAAACGAAAATCCAATTGTCCTGGAGTTTTCCAATACAAATTTTTCATCAAAAACTGCCGGGTTCCAAAATCGGGAATAAACGGATAAAGCACAGCATCAACCTGAGCACGATCGGGCTGAATAGAAAAATCAACCGCATTGAGTCCAGCCAAAATCTCTTGATGGTGAGGCGCATAGTATTTGGGACCTATGTCTGCCACTACTAATTTACGTACCAATCCTGGATGCTGTACTGCCAAAAGCATTGCTATTTTTCCACCCATTGAATGACCTATAATATCCATCATTTTAATTGAATGGGCTTTCGTGTAATCAATTATATCTTGAACCATATCTTCATACGTAAAAATATCCGAATGAAAACTCTTCCCGTGATTGCGTAAATCCAATAAATGAACCTGATAGCCCAAAGCGGCATATTGTCCTGCAAAGGATTTCCAATTATCCGACATCCCCATAAATCCATGGATGATGATTAGCGGCATTCCCTCGCCTTCTATTCTAGAAAACAACATTTATAAAAGTTATGAGTTATGAGTTGAAACCAATTACTTGTAGGTCATAAAATCGGTATTTGATTTATTTCAATTTTTGCAAATACATATTCACTACATTTTCCAATCCTAAATACAATGCCTCAGAAATTAAAGCATGACCAATAGAAACTTCTAATAAACCTGGGATGTTTTGTTTAAAAAAATAAATGTTATCTAAACTTAAATCATGACCCGCGTTGATACCGAGTCCGACTTCAAGCGCCTTTTCGGCTGCCTTTTGGTACGGTTCAATTCCGCGAGTATCACCCAGGGCGTAGCTGTGCGCAAATTGTTCCGTATACAATTCAATACGGTCTGTACCTGTTGCTAAAGCCCCTTCAACCATTGCCTCTATGGGATCTACAAATATTGAAGTTCGAATTCCGTTACGCTTAAATTCCGCAATCACTTCCTTTAAATACGATTGATTTTTAAGCGTATCCCAGCCGGCAGACGATGTAATGGCTCCAACTGCATCGGGGACAAGTGTTACCTGTTCAGGGCGGCACTCGAGTACCAAATCAATAAAATTATGCTGCGGATTTCCTTCAATATTGTATTCTGTGGTTACGATTTTCCGCAAATCACGCGCATCTTGATAACGCACATGACGTTCATCGGGACGGGGATGAACAGTAATTCCTTGAGCACCAAAAGATTGAACATCTCGGGCAACTTTAAGCAAATCGGGGACATTCCCGCCACGGGCATTCCGCAAGGTGGCAATCTTATTGATATTAACACTTAATTTCGTCATGCTGCTTTTTTCAAATTGAAATACAAAAATACAAGTTAAAATCCGCATTAGAGAACCAAAAAAATGATTATTTTGCACTGTAATTAGAAAATGCTCAATGACGGAAATAAACGATTACATCAGCAACGATTACCCTGCACTAGCTTGCGATAGTACTATTGCGGCCACGCAAGATTTTTTTGAGGCGGAATCATTCTCTCATTTTCCTGTACTAAATGAAGGAATATATATCGGAAGTATCGCAGCAGATGATGTAGAAACTTTGGATAGCGACAAAAAACTAGTAGATTACCGCTATGCATTGGAGGGATTTTTCAGTCGAAAAAGCATGATGTGGCTCGATGTTTTAGAAGTTTTTGCAAAAAACCACTGTAATGTTGTACCGGTTTTAGACGATGAAACGAATGCCTATCTGGGATATTATGAGCTGGAAGCTATTGTAAAATTCTTTTACGAAACACCTTTTTTAAAAGAACAAGGAGGTGTTATTGTGATTCGAAAAGGCATTAACGACTATTCCATGAGTCAAATTACCCAAATTATCGAGAGCAATAACGGTCGCGTTTTGGGTGTTTTTATTTCTGATGCCCAAAACGATAGTATCGTAATTACTATAAAAATTGCCATTGGTCCAATGAATGATATCATTCAAACATTTCGAAGGTATAATTATGAAATAGTTTCTGAGCATCACGAAGATCAATACTTGAACAACCTCAAAGAACGATCGGATTATCTTAATCGTTTTTTAAATATTTAATGGTATGAAAATCGCCATCTTTGGACAATATTATCAAAATGACACCCGTCCAATTATCAAGGACATTTTTTTATTTTTAAAGAAAAACCACGTTGAATTGGTAATCGAAGCAGCATTTCTTAAAATTCTTTGTAACGAACAAATTTTAAAAAAGGAATATGCCACATTTGAAACACATTCCGACCTGGACATCTCCTTTGATTTAATGATTAGTATTGGTGGCGATGGTACTATTTTACGTGCTGCTACTTTTGTACGCGGTTCTGGAATTCCAATATTAGGCATCAATGCCGGTCGGTTAGGTTTTCTGGCCAAAGTGCAAAAAGATAATATTGAGGAATTTCTTCAGTTGGTTTTAGATCAAAAATATACAATCTCAGAGCGCACTTTATTACAACTGGAATGTGAACCAAACAACCCCTCCATTGGCACACTCAATTTTGCATTAAATGAAGTATCGGTTAGTCGGAAAGACACTACATCAATGATTACTATTGACACCTATTTAAATGGAGAATACCTTACTTCCTATTGGGCCGATGGTTTAATTATCGCAACACCCACAGGTTCTACAGGTTATTCATTAAGTTGTGGCGGACCTGTGCTAACTCCCGACGTTCAAAGTTGGGTTGTCACTCCAATTGCACCACATAATTTGAATGCCCGCCCCCTAGTTATTCCCGACTCAACAGAAATTCGACTTCAAGTATCCGGACGAGAAGCAAACTACATGGTGTCTTTGGATTCACGGATTGCAACTTTAAATCGAAATGAAACTTTAGTCATTCGAAAAAATCCATTTACCATTCGTATGGTTGAAATCCCAGAAGAGAGTTTTTTAACCACATTACGAAGCAAATTACTATGGGGAGAAGACAAAAGAAATTAACGCATTGGGCACACTAGTAACACTTTTTTTTCGTTTGTAGTTCGGGCTGTACAAAGTCCAACTATTTTTAAGTCGAATTGTGTTTATTTTTATTTATCAGAAATCGAGATTGAATGTTCATTAAGTACTGATAATTATTATATTTGCACGCTATTTTTCATTTAATGAAACGATTATTTTTAGCGATTTTAATTAGTTGTTTTTCCGGATTAAACGCTCAAATACATGAAGTTGGAGTTTTCTTGGGGGGAGCAAATTATATTGGCGACGTTGGTAAAACCACCTACATTAATCCTAATGAATTTTCGTTTGGTGTTTTGTACAAGTGGAACCGCAGCACACGTCACGCGTATCGATTATCGTTCATTCAGGGAAAAATTAGCGCAAACGACATTGATTCTGAGGTGCCCGGACGAAACAAAAGGGGGTATAATTTTTCGAATACGGTTCGCGAAATTACTGCCGGAATGGAATTTAATTTTTTTGAATTCGATTTGCATCAATTGGAACAACAATTTACACCCTATGTATTTACCGGTGTATCGTTGACCAATTATGATGAGCTGTATGTTTTAAACGGACGCACCAAAGTAGATATCAATAGTGGAACATTTTCTATTCCGATGATTGTTGGAATAAAAGGCAATATTACCGATAGTTGGATTTTAGGTTTTGAAGTGGGCGCGCGCTATACTTTAACCGATAATTTAGACGGAAGTAATCCCAAAAACGAAGATTTACAAAGTCTTCAATTTGGCAATTTAACAAGTAAGGATTGGTATGTATTCTCGGGATTTACATTAACCTATACCTTTGGAAATAAACCCTGCTTTTGTGCAGATTAAATTATGAGTTTGTTTGAAAACCTAAATTTGGATAATTTACCGCAACACATTGCAATCATAATGGATGGTAATGGTCGTTGGGCTAAAAAACAAGGGATGTTGCGAACTTTTGGCCATGAACGCGGCACAAAATCTGTGAAAACAACCGTAGAAACTTGTGCCCGATTAGGTGTTGGCTATCTGACTTTATATGCCTTTTCTACCGAAAATTGGAACCGACCCAAATTAGAAGTGGAAACTTTAATGAAATTATTGGTTAAATCTTTAAAATCAGAGCTCAAATCCCTTCAAAAAAACAACATTCGATTAAACGCTATTGGCAATTTGGAACTTCTCCCAAAGACTACACGCAACGAACTATTGGATGTAATAGACAAAACCAAAGACAACACGAAAATGACGTTAACACTCGCCATTAGTTATGGGTCGCGGGAAGAACTATTAAATGTTGTTAAAACGATAAGTGACAAAGTTAAAAATAATATAATTTCAATTGAGGCTATAGATGATTCGATTATTAATCAACATCTTTACACACACAATTTACCCGATGTTGATTTAGTAATCAGAACCAGTGGGGAGCACAGAATTAGTAATTTCTTGTTGTGGCAAATTGCCTATGCAGAGTTTTATTTTACCGATGTTTTGTGGCCTGATTTTACGGATGAACATTTGTATGAAGCCATTATCAGTTACCAAAAAAGAGAACGAAGATTTGGAAAAACGAGCGAACAAATCCATATATCCTAAGATGAGAGCAATAGTATTTCTTATTTTCTTATTCATAGGAATGAGTAGCCAATTATCGGCTCAAAATGAAAACCGACTGCCTTTTGAACAGGGAAAAAAATTCATACTCGGAAATGTAAATGTAACCGGAAAAATCAGTTACAACCAAATGACGGTGGTTACCTTTGCTGGACTTGAAAAAGGACAACAAATCACGGTTCCCGGTGAGCAAATTAGTAATGCAATCAAAAAATTAGGGAAGCTAGGCTTGTTCAGCGACATTGACTTTTATGTAGGGGATGTTCGCGGAGACACCATAGACCTAGATTTAAACATTGTTGAACTACCTAAACTGAATGAGGTTCGTATTAACGGTATTAAAAAAAATAAAATTGAAGATCTTATTAAAGAAAACGCATTGACTAAAGGAAAAATTGTCAATGAAAATTTAATTACAACAACGCGAAATTACTTAGAAAACAAGTACAAAAAAGAAGGGTATTTCAACACCAAAGTTATTGTAAAGACCACACCCACCGACACCACTTCAAATCAAGTGAATATGTTGGTTGCCATCAACAAAGGAAACAAAATTAAAATTGCTTCGATTGATTTTGAAGGGAATGAAAAATTTTCCGATGCTAAGTTGCGCAAAGCAATGAAAGAAACTAAACAACGTAATCTAATACGTGTTTTTAAAGCTTCTAAATTTATCAAAAGCAAATACACCGAGGACTTAACAAAAATTGTAGATAAATACAAAGAAAAAGGTTTTCGTGATGCGCGTATTGTTTCAGATACGGTTTGGTTGAATGAGAAAAAACAAAAACTCGCTTTAAAAATTAAAGTTGAAGAGGGTAATAAATATTATTTTGGAAATATTAAGTTTTTAGGAAATTCCGTCTACTCTGATCAAGTACTAGCGAGCTTACTAGGAATTAAAAAAGGGGAAACGTATAATGGTGTTTTATTAGAAAAACGTATTTCTGATAAAACAAAACCTGATGGAGAGGATATTACCAATTTATACCAAAACAATGGCTACCTTTTCTCGACAATTAATGCAGTAGAAGTAAAAACTGAAAAAGACTCCATCGATTTTGAAATACGAGTAATTGAAGGCCCCGTGGCTTATTTCAATAAAATCTCAGTAGTCGGCAATGACAAAACCAACGACAAAGTTATTTATCGTGAATTACGAACAAAACCGGGTGAAAAATACAGTAAAGATGACTTGGTACGTACCGTTCGTGAAATTGGACAATTGGGATTCTTTGATGCCGAAGCAATTGATCCTAAATTTAAAAATGTAGATCCCACTGCGGGTACAGTAGATATTGAATACAATTTAGTTGAACGAGGATCCAGTCAGGTTGAGCTCCAAGGGGGTTATGGCGGCGGAGGTTTTATCGGAACGCTCGGACTTTCATTTAATAACTTCTCCATTCAAAACCTATTTAAAAAAGAAGCGTATCACCCGCTTCCTATGGGAGATGGTCAAAAATTATCGTTGCGTCTTCAAGCTAGTACCTTTTTTAGAACCTATAGTTTTTCATTTTCAGAACCCTGGTTTGGCGGGAAAAAGCCCGTGAGTTTTTCGACATCGATTTCACAAAGTAAACAGTTTCTATTTACCGGTTCAATCAATAGTGTAGACCGATCCAAAAGCTTTGATATCACTACGGTATCTGTAGGTTTAGCAAAACGATTAACCATACCTGATGATTATTTTGTAGCATCGTCAAATCTAAGTTTCCAATACTACAATTTGAACAATTACAATACTGGATTATTTAATTTTGGGAACGGGAGTTCGCGCAATTTTGGAATCAACCTTGGTTTAACAAGAAATAATAAGGGTGTCAATCCGATTTATCCAACCCGTGGATCAGAATTTAGTATTTCTACCAAATTTTCGCCTCCTTACTCGTTGATAAGTAAAATCGATTATGATGCATTAAAACAATCCCCTGAATATAAATTAAAATTTGACCCGAATACGATGATTGCGGCAAGCAGTGGAATCACTCCGAATGATTATGTTAAAAAATTGGAGGATGGAACCTATGCAAAAGTGGACAATTATTTGGATGCCGATTTAAACCAATCGAAGTACGACCAAAAACGATTTAACTGGCTAGAATATTATAAAATCAAATTTAAAAGTGAAGTATTCACCAAAGTTCGAGGTAATTTAGTTTTACGTAGCTTATCTGAATTTGGATTCTTGGGCGCTTATAATGCTTCCCGAGGAGTTGTGCCTTTTGAACGCTTCTTTGTTGGAGGAGATGGATTGGCCAACTTTTCATTAGACGGCCGTGAAATGATCCAATTACGTGGTTATCCAAACCAATCATTATCGTCTGTTTTTGGTGGGACGATTTATAATAAATTCTCCCTTGAATTGCGTTATCCTATAACTTTAAAAGCGGCCGCATCAATTTACGGGCTCACTTTTTTAGAAGGTGGGGCTTCGTATGACAATTTTAAGGACTATAATCCGTTTGCTATACAACGATCTGCCGGTTTTGGTATTCGTGTATTCATGCCGGCCTTTGGTTTATTGGGTATTGACTTTGCTCATGGCTTTGATTATATCCCGGGTACGACACAAATAGGCGGATGGCAAACGCATTTTATTATTGGACAACAATTTTAGTATATTTGCTAAAGCAATGCTAATACGCATCTTTATGAAAAAACTGATTTTTCTTTTTTTTGTGATTCTCGCTTCTATAAATTGGAGTTTTTCACAATCCCGCGGTATAAAAGTAGGCTATATTGATATGGCCTATATTTTGGATAAAGTACCTGCCTATGCGGAAGCTAAAAACCAATTGGACCAAAAAGCAGAAAAATGGAAACAAGAAATTGAAACAAAAAAAAATGATATTTTAAAGTTAAAAGAAGTCTTAAAAACCGAACGAGTCCTTTTAACAAAAGAATTAATCGAAGAGCGCGAAGAAGAAATTGCATTCCAAGAAAAAGAATTATTAGATTATCAACAAAAACGATTTGGCCCAAATGGCGACCTAGTGGTTCAAAAAGCAACTTTAGTAAAACCAATTCAAGATCAAGTTTTTAATGCGGTTCAAGATTTAGCTGAAGCTCGAAAATATGATTATGTTTTCGACAAATCATCAGATTTAACGATGCTTTTTGCGGCTAAAAAACACGATATTAGTGATCGCGTCATTAGTGTGTTAACTCGTGCTGAACGAAGACAGCAAATGTCAAAAAAACAATTGAAGGAAGAAGAATCCAAAGAAAAGTTGGAAGACATGATAGCTGACAATCCAGAAATGACGGAGCGTCAAAAACAAATGGAAGAGCGTAAAGCAGCCCGTTTGAAAATGATTGAAGAGAAAAAGTTAGCTGCCGAAGAACGCAAAAAAGCAGCGGATGAAAAACGCAAGCAGCAATTGGAAGAAAAAAACAATAAAAAAACTGGCACAGTTTCTGATACATCGAAAGGAAAGCCAAATACGGAAACTTCAACAATAGACAAAACAAATACTTCAAAAGCGGATGAAAATAAAGCAGCTGCAGATGAAGCCAAAGCGCAACGAGAAGCTGCCAAAACCAAATCGGTTGAAGACCGTAAAAAATTAATAGAAGATCGTAAAAAAGCGGCCGAAGAACGACGGAAACAACAGCTGGAAGCTCGAGAAGCTGCTAAAAAAGCAAAAGACAGTGTGCGCACTGCAAAACCTTAATACTAATATTGAAACACTAAATTTAATTCAAAATGATGAAAACGTTTAAAAATGCCATTTTAGCTGTAGTAGCCATTATCGGAATGCAAACTGCTCAAGCTCAAGCTAAAACTGCTCATGTTGATGTGAATGAAATCACTACAAAAATGCCTTCTATTCTTGAAGCTAGAAAGCAATTGGAAAAACTTAATGAATCGTACAGTAAAGACTATAAAACTTTAGTTGAAGAATATCAAGCTAAAGCAAAAAAATACGATGCAGAATCAGGTACAGTTTCAGATGCTGTAAATCAAACGCGTCAACAAGAAATGCAAGATATGGCAAAACGTATCAGCGATTTTCAAGAAACTGCTCAAACAGAATTACAAAAGAAAGAAGGAGAATTGATGAAGCCATTAATTGACAAAATCAAAGCCTCTATTTCAAAAGTAGGAAAAGCAAAAGGATACCAATATGTTCTTGATGCTTCTGGCTTATTATTAGCGGATGGTCCTGATATCACTGCTGAAGTTAAAAAAGATTTAGGATTCTAAAAAACAAAACAATCCATTGAAATGCCCGTAGTATAATTACCACGGGCATTTTTTTTACCTTTGTGTATGTTTAATAACAATTCGATAGGACTTTTTGACTCAGGTATTGGGGGCACTTCCATTTGGAAGGCAATCCATCAATTGATGCCTAATGAAAATACCTTATTTCTGGCCGATAGTAAAAATGCGCCCTATGGGGTGAAATCTAAAGATGAAATTATCGCGTTAAGTTGCAAAAACACTGAATTTCTACTAAATCATAATTGTAAAATTATCGTAGTAGCCTGCAATACTGCAACTACAAATGCCATTAAAGTACTTCGAGCCAACTATGATGTTCCGTTTATTGGAATTGAGCCGGCAATTAAACCCGCAGCATTGCATTCAAAAACCCAAAAAATTGGAATATTAGCTACCAAAGGGACAATTAACAGCGAACTATTCCATAACAGCTTGCAGCAGTACAAAAATGTTACGTTCATGGAGCAAATTGGCCATGGCTTGGTCGAATTAATTGAAGCCGGAGAAATCAATAGCCCTGCAATGCAAACCTTGCTCAAAACGTATCTCGAACCGATGATTGCCGCTAATATTGATTATTTGGTATTAGGTTGTAGCCATTATCCTTATTTAATACCTCAGATTAAAGCGTTACTTCCCTCTTCGATACAGATCATAGATTCGGGAGAAGCTGTAGCTCGACAAACGCAAAAAATGATTCACGATCATTGTGGCTTTCATGATCCGACACAACCGTCAAACCAAGTTTTTTATACCAATACAACCCCAAAGGTGTTGCAATTTTTCGTGGGAGCGCAGTATGCAGTGATTCAAAATGATTTTTGAGAAAATGCGCAACCCTCAGTTCTAAGAAAAGAAGTATCTTTACCGAAAATAAAGGTTAATGAATCGTTCTAACTCCAATCGATCGGGCAAAAAACCCAGCTTCAAACCCAAATCACAGGGGAATGATAAGCCGTTTAAAAAATTTTCGGCTCCCAAAAAGAAGGAGCAACAAACGGTTAAAGAAAATCCAGACGAAATTCGCTTAAACCGTTATGTGGCCAATTCGGGTATTTGTTCTCGACGCGATGCTGATATTTATATCCGTTCGGGCAATGTAAAAGTAAATGGCGAAGTAATCACTGAAATGGGATTTAAAGTGAAACCTGGTGATGTGGTTAATTTTGACGGCACCGAAATTACACCCGGTAAGAAAGAATACTATTTGATAAATAAACCCAAAAACTTTACTACCTCTGGTGAAGATAGTGGCAGTTCACGTAATGTTTTAGAATTATTAAAAGGAACGACTAAAACCAAATTACAACCCGTTGGTAGAATGGACAAATCAACTACCGGTTTACTCCTTTTAACTAATGATACTGATTTGGTGTTGAAATTTTCCAAACCACAGCAAAAATCAACGAAAATATATCAAGTTTCCCTTGATCGCAATTTGAAATTTGAAGATCTAGAAAGTATTGCTGCTGGAGTTACTTTAGACGGGCATCGCATTTATGCTGATGAAATAAGTTATATAGAAAACCAACCTAAAACTGAAATTGGGATTCAATTAAGAACCGCCAATGTGAAAGTAGTACGTGCCATTTTTGAACACTTCAAATACGATGTAATAAAAGTTGACCGCGTATCATTTGCCGGCTTAACCAAGAAAAACTTACCGCGCGGATTTTTTCGCCATCTAACCGATCAAGAAATCATTAACTTAAAAAATATTTAAGAAATGGCTTCAGGAGGCAAATATGTTACTTCTGTTAAAGATTACTCCGTTGAATTTTATAATGTACTAATCGATTACGCACCTCGTTTAGTTTCTGCTTTAATTATCCTATTCATAGGTCTTTATGCTATTCGTTTCATCACACGTATGGCAAAGAAAATTATGGAGAGAAAAGAAGTTGAGCGAACGCTAGCTGAATTTTTATCCAGTAGTTTGTTGTGGAGTTTGCGTGCATTATTATTTGTTACGTTTATTTCTAAACTCGGCATTGAAACCACTTCATTTGTAGCTATTTTAGGTGCTGCCGGACTTGCAATAGGAATGGCGCTGCAAGGTTCATTATCAAATTTTGCCGGCGGAATATTAATTATTGTCTTCAAACCTTTTCGTGTTGGTGACACAATTGAAGCACAAGGAGTTGTAGGCACCGTTATGGATATTCAAATTTTTGTTACCCAAATGATCTCTGGAAACAATGAAACTATTTTTATCCCCAATGGAATTCTGTCTAATGGAATAATCACTAATTTTTCAATTGCCGGAAAACGCAGAGCAGATTTGGTTTTTTCATTGTCGTATGACACCGATATTAAAAAAGCCAAAGAAATTGTCAAAGCCGTCGTACTAAATCATCCCAATATATTAAAATCACCGGAACCCGAGATTATGGTGCGGGATTTAACCGACAATGCGATTCATTTGGCGATACGTCCTTGGTGCAAAAATGAAGACTTTAATTGCATTTCATCCGATATCTTGGAACAATGCAAAACCGCCTTTGATGAAAAAGGAATTATAATTCAACCTTATGCTCGAGAGGGGGCTAAATAACTTACTTAGAAAGCATAAAATCTTTCAAATAAAAGGGCTCAAAGTAAGCCACATCTTCAAATTCTTGTAATTGCCACTTTTGAAATGCTAAACAAGATAAAACTTGTGCCGAAGGAAATTGTACCGTATCCAAAAATTGAAAGCGTTCATCTTGCAAGACAGTTTTGGCTTTGTCTGAACTATCGCCAACAACATAAATAGTACCTGGGACGGTTGCATAACTTTCCGATGTAAGAATCTCGGCTTGAACCGGACGAATTATTTTTTTATCACCACTATAAATTGCAGCATATACCTCCATTCTTCGCGCATCGATCATCGGGATAATCGTGCCATCCGTTTGGGGTACCGCATGGGCCAAAACAGTTAAGGTGTCTATGGCAATCAAGGGTTTTTGCAGCGCATAACAAAGTCCTTTAGCCGCTGAGACTCCAATACGCAAACCCGTGTAGGACCCCGGCCCTTTACTTACAGCAATTGCATCCAATTCGGAAAATCCAATTCCAGCGGCGGCTAAGACTTCTTCAATAAACACATGAAGTTGTTCGGCATGGGTATACCCTTGTGCTGCTACTTCTCGAAAAGCAAGTACTTTTCCATTGTTGGATAAAGCCACCGAACAATTTCGAGTAGCGGTTTCTAAAGCCAATAGTAAGGCCATTTTTATTTTTATTTTAAAGCATTGCTGCTTTTTATTTTATCCCCTGAATTTAAATCTTTAGAAACAACAGTATACGGCCCTATAATAATTTCATCTCCTTTTTTGAGGCCCGAAATTATTTCTATATTGGTATCGTCTTGTATTCCTGTTTTAACCACGCGGATTTGTGCTTTATCGTTAACTTTAACAAAAACACACTCAAATTTTTTATCACTCTTCGATTTTACGGTTTTTGGCTGCTCACTTTCTTCATCTGACATTGTTTCAACAGGATTAGCCGTAGTATCCGATTTTACCAAAACCGCACTAATAGGCACACCGATGACCTTTTCTTTACGCTTGGTGATAATATCAACCGTTGCCGTCATCCCAGGGCGAAATGGGGAATACGTAGCCGGTTTACCTTCCAACAAATCGGCATAGGATTCTTTTAGTATTCGGACCTTCACTTTAAAATTAGTTACTTGGTCGGCAGTTGTACTCGTACTTGCCGAATTGGAAATACTGGTAACAATACCTTTAAACTCTTTCTTTAAATAGGCATCGACTTGAATATTTGTTGCATCACCGATATTTATTTTCACAATGTCATTTTCGTTGACATCGACTTCAACCTCCATATTATTTAAATTGGCTACACGCAGCAATTCTGTTCCTGCCATTTGTTGGGTGCCTAGAATTTTTTCACCCAATTCTACATTCAAAACAGAAATAGTTCCGTCTGCCGGCGCATAAATCGTAGTACGCCCCAAATTATCTTTAGCTTCAACTACAGATGCATTTGCACTTTTAACGTTGAAATAGGCTGCTTGTTTATTGGCTTTTGCAACTTCAAAATTAGCCACCGCCTTGTCCCAATCCGATTTAGAAATAATCCCTTTTTCAAATAGCGTTTTATTACGATCAAAGTTGGCTTGAGCTTCTTTAAACGAAGCATCAGCTTGCGACAAACCCGCCTTTGTTCCTGCATAATTGGATACCGTTCGGTTTAATCCTGAGGTATAAATATCGGGGTTGATTTTTACTAATAAATCGCCTTTTTTTACAGATTGTCCTTCTTTTACAGGCAATTGAATAATTTCTCCCGAAACCTGTGAAGAAACTTTTACTTCGATTTCGGGTTGTATTTTTCCGGTAGCAGAAACGGTTTCAACAATTGTTATTTCATCGGCTTTGGCTAATTCAACTTCTTTACTAGTCTCGCGATCGCCAAAAACACCCATTTTGGAGAGTCCTATTAACCCTACAATAAGTACACTAAGTAGGCCGATTGTCCATTTTAACTTTCTTTTGTCCATACTAATTACAATTTATCCACAATGGGAATTCCAAAATAAAATTCTACGACTTTAACTTTAAAAATATAATCGTATTTGGTGCGTATCAATTCCGATTGCGCATTACTATACAAAGTTTGTGCTTGACTTAACTCAAAGCTATTCATCATTCCTACATTAAATTTCTCTTGGGCATATTCAAATGCACTTCTACGTGCTCTCAACGCAGACCGAGCCGATTCATAGGCATTCAAAGCACCTTTCGCATCGGTAATCGCAGTAAACACATTACGCTCCAAATCCAATTCCGCTTGTTTTTGAGCGATTTTTGAACGTTCTAAAGCTATTTTTGAGCGGGAAACTGCATTGGAAGCATTAAATCCATTTAAAATCGGGATGGAAAGTTGGAATCCAAAATTATGTCCTTTATTGTCACTAAATTGGTCAATCAACGACTTAGGACCTGTCAGTATAAAACTCCCATTTGCATCAACACCAATAATACGATCAGCGTAACTAGCACGTGTTCCGAAGCCATAAAAACCAACTATTGAGGGCTGTAAAGCTCCTTTAGCAATTTTTAAATCACTTTCGGCACCTGCTAAATTAGTACGGGCAATTTTTAATTCCACACGTTCTTGTTTCGCTTTTGCGAGAATCGTTTCTGGTGTTTCGGAAAGGGGTAAGCTCAGGACGGCCTCAAAACTTGTATCGGCAGTATCAAAGTTCTTAAAATCCTCCAATTGCAACAATTGTGTCATACTCAACTTTGACAAAAACAAGGTGTTTTCAGCGGCTATAACCCGTTGTTGGTCGGCGGCTACAGTTGCTTGTGCATCTAATAAATCGCCACGGGGAACAGCTCCGACTTTAACCAATTCTTCAGCGCGCTTCAATTGCTTTTCATCATTGGCCAATTGCTCTTGTTGTACTTTCAAATTTTCTTTATTAAAAAGAATCTGCAGGTAAGAATTAGCCACATTTAATCCAATATCATCTTTCATTTTAGCCAATTGGTATTGGGAGGAAAGAATACTCAAATTGGACCGGCGTAAACGATTGTAATTCTGTAGCCCATTATAAATCGTAACATTTGAATTGAGCCCAGCTGATGTATATTGAGTCGTTTGATTTTCTAACAAACCGGTTGTAATATTCTGGTTCAAACCAATATTCCAAGAATGGGAAGTATTGGCATTCAAATTGGGCAAATAATTTCCAATGGCATCTTTTTTTGTAAGTTGACTAGCCTGTAAATCTAATTCCGATTGTTGAATCGAAATATTATTTTTCATCGCAAATTCAACACATTCGCGCAAAGTCCAAGGTTTTGTTTGACTCCAACCGAGGTTAGTTACCAAAAAGAGGCCTATAAGACAAATCAAGATACATTTATTTTTCATGCGAAATCGAATTCATTCAAGTCAGAACAAAGGTAAGCGAAATAAAAAAACGTTACTATTTTAACGTTAACTATCTGACGGATTTATTGATTTTTTGTTACATTCACGCCTAAATTTTTCTGAATTTTATGAAAACAAAATGGCTTTTACTCCCGCTTTTGCTGCTCATCGTTAGCGCTTGTTCAGGAACACAACAAATTATTGCAGAAAAACCAACACGCTCCTCTAATGTAGACATGGCCTATAAAACCACAACTTCATTTATAAGCATGCCCTTGGAAATAAGTTTACGCGAGATAGAGCAACAACTCAACAAGTCATTGAACGGATTAATCTATGAAGATACAAATCTAGAAGATGACAAAACAGAAATGAAAATTTGGAAAACAGCCACGATTCAATTGGAAGAAAAAAATGGAAAAATACAATCCATTATTCCTCTTAAAATATGGGCAAAACTCAAATATGGAACCGATTTTTTAGGTTTGAATGACACACGAGAGATTAATTTAAATGGAACAATAACCCTATTGAGTGATGCCCAATTATCCAATTGGACCATGAATACCCAAAGCACGATTGAAGATGTGGTGTGGAGTGAAAGTCCGACGCTGCAGATTGCCGGTAAGAATGTTCCGATAACCTATATTATCAACCCTACTCTATCATTATTCAAAGCGAAAGTGGCTCAAAAAATTGATGCAGCAATTAACAAATCCTGCGATTTTAAGCCCTATGTTTTGGATGTATTGGAAACCCTAAGCAAACCATTATTAACCAGCGAAGCTTATCAGGCCTGGTTTAAATTAATCCCAATGGAAGTATATGTTACGGATGCCGTTTTGGATAAAACTAAAATTGCAATGAACTTAGGACTCAAATGCGGGATGACAACTATAGTAGGTCAACAGCCAAAGTCGGGGATGGATCGAAATGCAATATCGTTTAAAGCGGCGGCAAAACTTCCAGAACGCACCACTGCTTCTATTGCTGCAATTACAACCTATGAAAATGCTTCCCAATTAATTTCTCAGAACTTTAAAGGACAAGAATTTACATCGGGAAATCGGAAAATAAAAGTCGAAAAAGTTGCTTTATGGGGGAAAGATGGCCGAATGATTATCGCTTTGAATTTGAGTGGCAGTATAACGGGTACTATTTATTTATCGGGAATACCAAAATATGACCCTGTAAATAAGGAGATCTATTTTGAGAACCTAGATTATGTATTGAACACAAAAGGACTGCTTACCAAAGCCGCAAATTGGTTATTACAAGGGTATATCATTCGTAAAATGCAGGAATCTTGTCGCTATTCTATTCGCCCCAATATGGAAGAAGGCAAAAAGAACTTACTCTACTATTTGAGTAATTTTTCTCCAATGAAAGGAGTTTTTATTAATGGTAGTATTGGAGAATTGGAATTTGAAAAAATAGAATTAACCAATGATCTTATTATTGCGTTCATTAATGGTAATGGTAAAATGAACGTTAAAATTGATGGAATGGATTAACCTTCGGTTTGCTTTTTCTTGGTAAACATTCGATACAAAACAAAGCCCACTACTGCAACTAACAAATAGGGAAAAACCATCAAATAAACTATACCGTCGTTAACCGCTTCTGCTTTCTCAACATTACCTTCACTTTCGAGAGAAGCGCGACACATCGCACACTGCCCTAGAGCTACCGATGAACATACTATGGAAACAATTGCGGCTAAAAAACGATTATTGCGCATAGTAGGGCGAAATCATCAAATACACAATTACTCCTGTAACAGCCACGTATAACCACAAAGGATACGTGATTTTAGCCAATTTACGGTGACGATCAAATTGTTCAGATAGTGCTCTCACATACGAGAAAAGTACTAAAGGAATAATAGCTACCGATAAGGTAATATGACTAATTAGAATGAAGAAATATACAATACGCAATAGACCTTCGCCCCCGTATTTTGTGGATTCTGAAGTTAAATGATACGCCACATACATCACCAAAAAAACCACAGAACAAGCTATAGCTGCCGTCATTAATTTTTCATGTTTTTTGCGGTCTCCTTTTTTTATAGCGGCAACAGCCCAAACTAATAATACGGCTGTAATTGCATTAATCCCTGCATAAATTGGAGGCAAAAAGGATAACGGCTCTACATTGATTCCGAAATCTTTTAATTTTATTGAAAATAAAACCGCCACAGCAACTGGAATCAAGATTGAAACCAAAATAATAGGGGTCTTAAACTTTTTTTCTACAAGGGATGTATTTTCCATTTTTTATTCGTTTAAAAGTAGTTTTATATCTTCTGTTATTGCTTTTATTCCAGCTTCTTCTAATCCATCATAATACAGAATTGGATTGCCGTGTTGATCTCTTCTGCAGCGAATAGCACCATTTTTATCGATCAAAGCAAACAAGCCAGAATGTTCGAAGCCTCCGTTTACTTTTTCTTTAGACTCTCCTGCAAAAATATTAAATCCTTTGTTGGAAAGATTAAAAATATAGTTTTTATCACCCGTCAATAGATGCCAATTTTGACTAGTGACTCCAATTTTTTTTGCATGTTCATTTAAAACCTTTGGAGTATCATTTTCGGGATTAATAGAAATGGAAGCAATTCCAAAATTAGGATTAGTACTAAACGTATCTTGAAGCCGAACCATATTTTTATTCATTACGGGGCAGATACTCGGACAAGTAGAAAAGAAAAATTCCAATACATACACTTTCCCTTTGTAATCTGCATTAGTAATCCATTTATTATTTTGATCAGTTAACTTAAAATCGGGGGCCTTACCCATAATCACTAAGCTTGACTTGGCGGCATCTTTTTTAATTTCATAAGATAAACTCATTCGATCATTACGCACTACGTCACCGTTTTTAATACGGTCCACAATCTTTGGAACAAAAAGAATTCCAAAAACTAAAATAATAAAGGAAAGTCCGATGTATGATTTGTTTTTCATCCTTAAATCTTGCGGTTGGCTTTGTTGTTCACTTTTAAAGCTAATCGGTATTCCGCTAAGATAACTTTCACGTCATCAATCATATTGTTATATAAATCGGACACTTTAAAAGTGTTATAACCTTCTTGGTATTCTTCTTCGCCCTTTTTATTTTGCCCCTTGCGGCCACGTAAGTTGCGCTTTTTGTCAATAATATAAACACTTGGAGTACCCAATTGACTGTCTAATTTTCCAACTAACTTCATAGAATTATAGAAATTTTGGATTTCGCTTGGGGGTGCAAAAATGAAATTCCAATTGGTTTGTGGCCCTAGTTTTTTTAAACTTTCTTGTAATTGAATCACTTTTGACTGAGTTCCTTGGGGCATGACCATTACCATTTGAAAATCTTTAAAATCCTTATTACGGTTATAAATTTTTTCATATAGATTAAAAAAACCGCCTTTATGTTTTTCTACATCATACCCAATAAATCCTAAAATGGTAATCTTATTGTTGAGCGTTGCCTTTTTACCATCGAGCGTAGACCACGTTTCGATATTAGGAATTGTGGGTGTAAGTACCGGTAGTTTGGCAAAACTATTTACCCCAGAAGCAAAAAAAAGGTAGGCCACTATAGGCAATATAAATAAGATGAATAAGACAATATTCTTTTTCATGAATCGGTAGGTTTCATTAATACAAAAATAAAAAAAGGTACGCTATCGCGTACCTTAAACTATAAATAATGTGTTGTTAAAAATTCCATTTTATAGTGGCATCTCTAAAAACAGTGAAAACATAATCTGCTTCTGCTAATAAAATGAAGGTCAAATACAAAATTAGGAAAATCCCTGTCCACACTACAGCGCGACGCAATGCCTTTGTTTCACCTTCCATGTGCATGAATGCCCATACAATATAGTAAGCCTTTACTAAAGTTAAAATAATGAAGATCCAGTTTAATAGATTCATCGTTAAGAAATCGGAATGGTATAATGAATCGGGACGTTTAATCCCTAAAGCTACCTCAACAATTGTAATAATCGATAGATAACCAAATACTAGCCAAATTCTTTTTGTATTAGAAACGTGTTCGTGTCCCATGATTCTTTGCCTTTAAAAATTATACCAAATAGAAGAAAGTAAATACGAATACCCAAACTAAGTCTACAAAGTGCCAATAAAGACCTACTTTTTCAACCATTTCATAGGATTTTCTTTTATCGTAGGTACCTAATAACACATTGATAAAGATAATAATATTGAATACTACACCTGAAAATACGTGGAATCCGTGGAATCCGGTGATAAAAAAGAAGAAATCAGCAAACAATTTACTTCCATATTCATTTCGGTGTAAATCAGCACCTTCAACAACAATTTTTGCAGCTTCAAGACGTTTAAGCGACTCTTCGCGCGTTAAAATTGTTTTGTGTTTTACATGATTCAAGGTTGGGTGAAGACCACTTGCACCTTTAGCAGTTGCCTCAGAATAAATAACTTCAGTACGAACTAAAACATCTGGATTTTTTTTGAAGCCTTCAACTACTTCATTAACTGAATACGAAGGCAATGATGGCTCAGACATGAACCAAGTTGCTTTACTTCGTGTTAACTGCTCACGTTCTTCTGGAAGAGTGACCGCAAAATCGGATAACTTGATGTGTTCGCCTTTTGAATTTACGAATTGTAAGATACTACCTCCTTTGGTTTCGATAGCTCCGTATTCGCCTTTGATAAAGTTTTTCCATTCCCAAGCTTGAGAACCCACGAAGATTAAACCCCCGATGATGGTTAAAAACATGTAAAGCGCTACTTTTCCTTGTTTCAACTGGTGTCCCGCATCTACTGCCAACACCATAGTAACCGAAGAAAAGATAAGCACAAAAGTCATAAAAGCCACATAATACATAGGCATTGACACACCATGCATAAACGGAAAGTGTGTAAATACTTCATCTGCAATTGGCCATGTTTCAATAAATTTAAATCTCGAAAAACCGTATGAAGCTATGAATCCAGAAAAGGTTAAAGCATCCGAAAGAATGAAAAACCACATCATCAACTTTCCATAGCTCGCTCCTAACGGTTCAGCGCCTCCGCCGTTCCAAACATTAGCTACACCATTGTTTGTAGTAACTGTAGATCCCATATTAAATAGTAGTTAAAAAAGTTCCCAAATTTACATTTTTTTCTCATTTAAAGAAATACAAAAATAAAAATAAATACAACCATAAGGCATCTAGAAAATGCCAATACATCGCACCCAGCTCAATTCCAATATATTGAGCTGAAGTATACTTTTGTTTAAAATGATTATAAATTATAATTAATAATGAAATTATGCCTCCAAATAAGTGGGCTAAGTGCACATATACAAGGATATACATAAATGCAATAGTTATTGAACCCGACTTCCCGGTTGGAAATAACCGATGGGCAAACAACTGATCAAATCCTTGAAATTGAAAGTACACAAACAATCCTCCCAGCACTAATGTTAACCACAACATGAAGGTGGTAATCGTTCGGTTTCCTTGTTTAATAAATCGTTGTGCCAAATAAAATGTGAGACTGCATAGTACAATCAATACCGTACTAATCAAAAAAGCAGTGGGCATTTCATAATCCTTTAACCAATCGGGGCGGGATTTACTCACCACCATAGCACTCGTTAACCCTGCAAAAAGCATTACTATGCTGATCATCCCAAAAATCAATAGTAATTTATAGGATCTTTCCGTACGCGCTTTATTTTCAATTGCTGTCATCATACTATCGTAAAAATTTATCTGTAATGTAAATTATTTGCAGTAAAGTTATGTAAGAAACACTAACTAACATAAGCACTCGTGCAGCTTTGGGCGTGCGTAAACGGTATAATTTAACGGCATAAAATAACATCCACAGCCCCAAAAGCAATACCGCAATAGTAGCTGGTGTGCTTATATACAACTGCCCCGTGTAACCAAAGCTTGGCAAAATAGAAGCTACAATCAACCAAAGTGTGTATAAAATAATTTGCAAGGCTGTACGGTTATCCCGTTGACCCGTGGGCAACATAAAAAATCCTGCTTTTTCGTAATCTTCATATAAAAACCATCCTATTGCCCAAAAATGAGGGAATTGCCAAAAAAACTGAATCAAAAATAAGGTCCCAGCCTCTATTCCAAAGTGATTCGTTGCCGACACCCATCCCAACATAAAAGGAATTGCTCCCGGAAAAGCACCAACAAATACCGATAAAGGGGTAACTGCTTTTAAAGGGGTATAGACACTTGTATATAAAAATATTGAAATCGCACCAAACATAGCCGATTTCGGATTAATCCAGTACAACAAAATCAAACCCGTTATGGTAAGTGCACTTGCTACAAATAAAGCTACATTGGGTGCCATCCGCCCTGAAGGTACCGGACGGTTTTTTGTACGATCCATTAAAGCATCCAGGTCTTTTTCGATGACTTGATTGAAGGCATTGGAAGCCCCTACCATACAATATCCTCCTACAGCCAACACAAAAAGAGTTAACCAACTGAATGGGTTTTTATCACTTACCCCTAATAAATATCCCGCAATAGAAGAAAAAACAACACTAACCGCAAGACCGGCTTTGGTTATTTCTTTGAAATCCAAAATAATTTTCAGCGGATGTAGGGACGCAGTAACTGTATTCAAGGTAATTCGTTTAAGAATTAGGTATTAATTGGGTGCAAAAATAGTTTATCCAAGAGGATTTGCCAACAAACAATACTTAAATATTATTGAATTCTTAATAATCAAAATACCAATTGAAAATATCGGTCCGAATTCCAACCATAAACCAAGTTGTATTGGAGTCTTTAACCTGAGTAGTTTCAGTAGTTGGGTTAAAATTTCGGTATATTAAATTGGCAAATACTTTTAAATTGGTGGTTGGATTAAGCGTATAACCCGCTTGAATATCGGCAATTAAAATGGATGTTTTATTCCCTTGCCCTATCACGACACCTTCATTCTTTGGACGAAGATCATTATAATTCAAATAAATATCCCCCCCATAATTATAATTGTCTTCAGCGGTGTTGAAATCCAACCCACGAATGCCATAATTGACCTTAGCTGTTGCGTAATAACGCCCTTTATAATATTTTGCAATGGCCACTAACTCCCGCGTATTTCCTCCCCATTGGTGCCCCAAACTCTGGTTATTGTTCCCATAATTGGTCAAAACATTACTATGGGAATACACATACGGACGAATGGCATTGTATTCGACTTGAAGCATTAAATTATCGACAGCAAATGCATTATAGTATTTCAAACCAATTTGGTAAGCATATTTATTTTTCCAGCTGCGTTTCCCCGAGCGCATTTCACCCAAAGAAAATTCATCCAACAAAAATTGACTATAGAAATTCACACTATTACTGAATTTGTATTTGGTTGTTAAGCCCAATAATGCATTACCGCTTTTTGATGACGACGAAAACTCTACAGCTCTATAAAAAATGATTGGATTTACAAAATTCATATCAAATCCACGGTCGTTTTGATTGGACCAAACAACCGACTCAAACAAGCCTATATTGAGGCGCGAATTAACATTCCAACTTAAGTAATGACTCGCTACAAATTTAGTTGCATAGGTTCCGTCAATGGTAACTTCCGGACGGCTATCCTTCATCCAAGTATACAAGTTGGTGTATTTAATTTTCCAAAACTTCGTATTGATTTTAAAATACGGATACGGACTTACGCCGTCTGTTAATAAAAGGGAGCGGTAGCCATCTCCAATAAAATTTCGGCCATGTCCCAACTGAAAATCGACATGTTTACCAGGCGCATAGTTGATGTAGGCCTCTGCCATAGGAAAATCAAAAGCATCGGTTTTAAAATCTTTTGCGATTCCTACTCCAGGTATTGTTGCAGGATTTCCACCAGAAGGCTTTAAACGCATTGCATAGGCATTGAAATAATCGGCAAAACGCCCTTGACTTTCAAAAATAGTGGCTGAAAAATTCACTTCATTGCCTAAGCCTCCACGAATTTGAATTCCGCGGGTATTGATATAGGTTAGTTTTTTCGCTGCCGGTGTACTCATACCCAATTGCAAATCAACCACCGGATTTAAGGTAAACCAATAATCGGCTCCCTGCAAAGCAACTAAATCTTCATTCCATAATTTCCGCCCCCACCAACTGGTTTTATTGAGCATTAGCGCTTGATTTGCTTCGCGTAAATTATAATATTTTGCAACTTCAGCATAGGAATAGGGCTGTGAAGACGTGTGTGAATTAGCTCCAACTTGGTTTAAAGCCCAATCAAATTGTCCATAAACACGATGCGAAAAAGGTATTGTCAAACGGCTTTCAAATTGGGGTTTAGAAAATGGCTTATAAACCATACTATCGATTTCCTTTAATTCCAGATCCTTTTGAAATTTTGTAGTGGCTACCACTTTAGGAGCTGCAATTACAGGTTCTTTTGGTAACTCATCGGGGTTAATTAAAGGCACCGAAAAACGAACCGTGTATTTGGCATAGGTTGGATTTCCATTAAATGTAGCAGGCTTAACTTGGGGCAGTAGTGCAAATACACGTCGGCATTCTTTGACCACATTTTCATCAGCAGCATCAATAAATAAAGGTAAAAATGCGCCTTTCTCATTCACTTCAAAAACCACAATAACTGTCCCTTTGAACTGTTCGGGTGCTTTAAAGTTTTGAAAAATAAACAACTGCACTTCCCGATCAAAACACCGTTGGGTTTCAACACCCTCCACAGTTGAACAATTTGGAAACACTGGTGGATTTTGCTTAAACGATTGTGCGTGTAGCAATACTCCAATCCAAAAGAATGATACAAGTAGTATTTTTTTCATAATCTTAATATGCTGTTGTACTAATTTCGCCATGAGCAATGGCTTTTGCAGCTGATGTTCCAATTCGTTTTACACCTAATTTAATCATCTCAAGCGCTTCAGATGTTGTGCGAACCCCTCCAGCTGCCTTTACGGGTAGTGGCCAACAATTTTCTAACATTAGCACTACAGTTGGTATCGTAGCTCCATTGGGAAGACCTTCTGTAGTGGGATAAAATCCAGTTGATGATTTTACAAAAACGTTAGGGAATTGCGGTTCTTTAAAGTTGGCAATAATTACATTTTTAATCAAAGTAGCCAGTCGAATAATCTCTTCATGAGTCAATGCTGCTACCTCTATGATCCACTTCACAACTTTATGGTGTTCTAGCCCTAAACGCGTGCCTTCCAAAATTTCTTGTTTTACCAAAGCGTTATTTCCTGCTTTAAATGCTTGATAATTGCAAACAAAATCCAAATCATCGGCTCCCTCTTTAATGGCTTGATTGGCTTCTTCAAGTTTTTGGGTTAATGAAGCTGTCCCTTCGGGAAAACCAATTACTGTACCTACCGCTACTTTTGAACCCGCTTCATCAATCATTTCACGAGCAATTTTAACCATTTCTGGGCGAATCATGATGAGCTTAAAAGCTTCATCTATTGCTTCTTGAATGCAGTTTTTTACAACTTTCAAATGCTCCTCCTCCGAAAGTCCAACTTGTTCCGGCAATTTTAAATAGGTAGAATCCAGATACGATTTAATATTCATTGGATAAGTATTGGCTCCAAAAATACAAATTCTCAATGAGCTTGATTCGATTCCATAAAAAAACCACCCTAATGAGCGGCTTTTTCTAATTTATTTTTCATAAGTAGTAATCCTGTCAATGCACCAAGTGTGTTTGCAAGCACATCCCAACCATCAGCTGAACGGTTATTGGTAATTGCATATTGAAGAATTTCCATACTCACTCCGTATCCAATTGCAATTAAAAAAACAGTGTAAAGAATAGGTCTATTGATCTTTAATCTGCTTTTTACCCATAAAACTACAAATACCAAATAAAATATAAAGTGAACCCCTTTATCTTTATGCGGTATAGGAATTCTTCCTCCTATGGATCCTATAGTGACCAAACTCAACCAAGTGATTAGACTGGTCCAAATAAGAGCCAAAAAAAGAAACCAATTGGGTTTATGCACCAATTAAAGTTTTGTAAGCAGCTGCGTCCAATAAACCATCCCATTGGGAAGCATCCGAAATTTTAACTTTAACCATCCAACCTTTTCCGTAGGGATCAGTATTAACTGTTTCAGGTGTTGTTTCTAATTCTTCATTAAATTCAATAATTTCACCGCTCATAGGAAGAAATAAATCGGAAACTGTTTTAACCGCTTCAACCGTACCAAACACCTCGTCTTGTGCTAAGGTTTGATCTAAAGTCTCAACTTCAACATAAACGATATCACCCAATTCGCGTTGTGCAAAATCGGTAATACCAACTGTGGCTACATCACCTTCCAAAGAAACCCACTCATGGTCTTTGGTATACTTTAAATTTGAAGGAATATTCATTTGTATTTAATTATTTTGGGTCAAATGTAAGGTTAATTCTCGTACTTAAAAACGATTTTTTTAGGTTTTCAATTAGTTGCCAAAATTATAACGTAGGGTAAAGCCTGTTCGGATATTGGTAATTGGGAAGGAGGTTGAAATCACAGCCTGTGAAAACGTATGGTCGTAAAAGAAAATCGCAGTTAAGTTTTTGCTAAACGAATAATCTGCAGTTACTCTTGCCGACCACAAATCCTGTCCGCCACCCAATTGATTATTATTGTAATCCAAATAACGCACAATCGTTTTACTATTACGATACGATAAATCAACTTTGATATTGATATCACTTTTGATTACCCCTGTCGGATTATCGGCCAAACGCGATGAAATTACCACATCTTTAAAACGGAATCCGGTTCCAATTACATACTCCACACCTTGCTGCTCGGTCAATAAATTATTATCGAAACTAAAGGATAGTGCGCGATCTTTTTTCATTTCCATTAACAATTTGAACGAACTCTTAGTTTCAAAATCGATGCGAATCAATGGGCTAAACTGTTCGACCATATTTACATTACCTACAATTGTTGTTTGATAAAAATTGTTATTCGCTGGATTGATTACATCAGCTTGATAATCGATATTTGAACGGAATGAATTAATCGTATACGATGCTTTATAATTGTGTTGAATTGAAAATCGTTTAAAACGCTCTTTAAAATATGTATAACGCATCAATCCATTATATTTTATGTTCCACCCAGGAATAGGAATGGTTCTAAAAATCCCTGTTGAAACTTTATTGGCATCTTTACCCGTATAAGCAGCAACAAAAGCGGGCAATAATACATCTTGACTATTTTTCCCAAATCCAACGGGATATCCCTCTGCATCAAGGGCATAGGTGCCACCTGCATAATAGCTTTGTGCCAAGCGATGCGCAATGACCAAACGGTTTTCTCGGAATTGATTAAACGCAGCCGAACCAAATTCATCACTAGTTTTAAACGAAGTAGCAATCATATTGGTTGAGATTGCGAAATTTCCAGTTGAATACGGTGAACGGGAGTTATATTCGCCATTCGACACATCATACTGTTCAGAGAAATTGGAAGCATACGTTCGATTACCCGATAAATCAATTTTAAAATCGGGAAACAAATCAATATTGGCCGTAAAATCTAATGTTCGATTTAAAACTTCCGTATAACTTTGGTTAAAGTTGGGATAATCGGTTAACCAACCGCGCTTTGCTGCTTCAAAACGCACATCATCTTGAATTCCAAAAACGAAACCTAACGAAGGCTTGCTTGACCCAAAGAATCCGAGACCTGGTGTATATCCTGGTAGTGCTGTAGCTTGATTTTCGGAATAGTTAATTTGAATATTCTTGATACTGGTTGCAAGGCCAATTAACCCTTCAACAAACGCACTTCGCTCTGAGGTAGGAGTAACCGCAGTATTGGTTACTTTTTGTCCGGGTTTTGGTGGTCCCGTTTGCGTTGTTTTTGTATTCTTTTTTGTTTTTGTGAGACCAATATACTTATAGAAGGTTTCCATATTAAATTGGGTATTCAACTTATGGTTACCTGAATTTTGAACCGTATTTCCAAGATCATAGGTCGTATTGGTAGTTGCATCAAAATAACTCGATAAAGCTACCGAAGAACGTTGCCAAGAAAACGTACCGTTATAGGTATATGTTGGTTTAATAAATGCTAAAAATGGGATTTTACTCAACGGCAACTCATAATTCACCGTTACTTGTTGATTATGCGTATTTGGAATTCCCGGATTCCAGAAGTCAGACCAAAGCGTATACGAATTATCCGGAACATTATTTTCATCAATATAGTTTCGTACAATATTACTCGAAGTAGCATTAAAATTAAGTTTCAATGACTTGGTTAAATTGTAGTTAAATCCATATTGGTAATTAAACAAATAATTCCGTTGATAAAGCGTTTCTAAACCAATTCCTTCTACATCAACCAAACGGTAATTTTGGCGGTTCAACTGGCGATTAATATTGGAACTAAACGAAATGTTTGAGGGTAGAAAATTAAAATTAAAATCGCTAAGCAACTTCCAATAACTACTTTTTTGAAACGTTTTAACTTTTTTCAACGGTTCCAGCGGCTTATTTTGAAATGCGAATGTATAATCTACTGCCGTATTAACTTGTTGGTCTTGGTAGTTTTCCAACTCATAACTGTGGCGGTCGGTTTGATTGTAGGAATAAGAAAGCGTAACGTTTTCTACATCATAAAAATGAGGTTTTTGTTTGTCACCACGATCTTTTTTGACTCCAATAAAATTAATGCTTTTTCGCTTGGTATAGTCAATCGCCCGGTTGCGAATATTTCTTTTTTGCGATTCGTCCTCTGTAATATCGATTAGTTGTTTTAATTCGATGTCTTGATAATACGGATCATATTTTGGCGTAATAATTTCTTCCCCAACTGAATAATTGAACGGAAGGTTAATATTCCATTTTTTAGGCAATAATTTGCCCAAGCTCATATTGGTAACAATATTATACTGCAAAACATCCTCACGACTGCGTTCATTAGGCCCTTGGTCAATCGAACCGAAACCGATAGTGCTCAATTTACCGGTGGCCGATACATTTGCGAAATCGGCAAGATTTGCATCTAAATTAGCCACAGCAGCCATTCCTCCTTTATTACTCATTTCAGCAATACGCAATTCATTAAACCATACTTCACCTCCTAATCGACGGTAACGTGGGTCGGAGGGGTCATAGAGCTTTTTGGTGTTATTTTTTACACCAATCATTAATACGCGAATTAATCCGAAGTTGGGATTTCCTCGAATACCCAAAGTGGCCAAATTAACTTTGCCGGCTAGCGACGCATCCAATTCATCTTCGCGTTTGTAATAAATTTCGCCAGGTGCCGTATAGATATGGCTCAATGCTTTCACTTTAAGCGCTGTTAACAAACTCAGAGCTACATCGATTTGATTTTCATCCGGCCAGACATCTACAGGGGTATTTTGATTGTATCGGGATTTCTTTAACGGAATTTCAATTTGATAAAAGTTGTCTGTGACGTCATTACCGAATCGAATAAACGCGACCAATTCATCATTTGTATCATCCCAGTTTAAAGGAGATGATGTCACACTTTCATCGGTTAGCGTTTCAGCGTGTAAGAACATTTTTAGTTTCTTAAACTGACGCATATCAACATTTACATTTTTAAATACACCACGAGAGTCACCAGGTTCCAATCCTAATTCAGGTACTCGAATCGACAATGACTGCTCGTTTTGCGGAATTAATGTATTGTTATTGAATAACTGTTCTAATTGTACTCCTGGAGGAGTTACATAATTAATTGGACTTCGGGTACCATTTTCTTGAATATTCAATGCTTGAACATCAAAGGGAGTCCCATCATCTTCAGGATCAGAATCGGAGGCATCCAAAGTATTGGTAAACCTTCTCCATTCTCCACGAACAAGGTCTAATGCGCCAAAGCGAAGGGTTACCGGCTGGTTAAAATTAGTCAAGAAAATACGCATAAAGCGGATCGATCGGAAATCAGAAATACTTCCGATGGTTGCCGTTGGTGTCGCTACAGGAATTTTAAACTGAAGCCAGCGCGCTTTTACGGGCAATCCATTGGCCGCTGTAACTTCTGTTTCCCGAATGTCTGTAATAAAGTTGGCACCAACATTACTAAGGGCTCCTGTATTATTGATGGTTACTTTATATTCATAATACGCATTTATAGTATTCATCGTATTATCCCGGTTGGCATCTTCGACGTCGGGAATGGTAGTCGAACCCCTATTGGTATCGGTAACATCAATTGGTGAATTGCCTTGAACGTTATTATAGTTTTTATAGCGATCTAAAACGGAGCCGTCCGTATTTAAAAAATACGTATAATTATCTGCAGAAGGATCAGAAAACGAGGCAAATGCATTAAACTTTGTTGTTTCTTCAGCGTCGCTTAAACCATCGTAGCCCACATCTTGCGCATTACGGGTATTGGTATCGGTATCAAATGCATAAATTAACGATTGCGAGGCAGGAACATTCCCCCAAGTTTGATTGGTAACCACTTGGCCTGGACCTAAACCATTTTCATAGAATTTACGCCCATCTTGTAGAACATCTTCTGAAATTTCACCCAAATTAAAATACAATTGTCCCGCATTGTTAGGATCTGTAGCAGCACCGGGATTATTGGGATCGTAATAGGGATCCATCATCCAAAATTGGATATATTCAACATTGGACTGTTCAAAATTGGTTGCATTCAATGGACGCATTATACCACCAAAATTATTTTGTGGATTGGGCAGTATCCCAGAGGGAACAGCATCGGGATTGTAATTATAGGGTCCGCGTTCTTGAGGAAAATAAGCCAAATCCAAGGTGTTTACAACTTGCGACTGCCCTTGAGCAACTACCGTTTGCGGATACAACTCCGACATATAAATTCGTCGCGTACTATTTATTGACAAATCGTCTTGAGAAATTCCACTGGGGCGCTGGGTATAAAAAATAGGATCGATTGTATACCATGCTAATTTAGCGCGGTTATACCCATAATTTAATTGAAAACTGGACGCATTAAAATCAAAATAATCTACATTACCTGTAGTGGGTCGCGAGGGCGTTGACGATAAAAACCAAGACAATGGCGTACGGAGATCAATATTCGTTTGGGAACCTTCAAAATCTTCAATATACAACGTTGACTGGCCGTTAAATCGATCTCCTTTTGGAGTTCCAGGTTGCAAAAACGCCACTTCTCCTCTAAACGAAACATTGGAAGCTACATCTGTATCAATATTTGGCAATTTATTCACCAATCGCGTAAAGAAAGGAACTTCGGAAGATAGACTCGTGTTGATTCCGAATATCGTATTATTTACCGATTCTTGTCCATAATTGGATTTTTGGGTAAATGGGCGTTCCGACATTTTTAATAAAGTAGCGCCTACAAGAGCCTTACTATTAAATTTATGTTCAACATTCACTCCCCAAAAACGACGCGTTTGTTGACCAAATACAGAATTATTCTCTACCGAAACTTCAATAGGCGTATTGGAAGCTTGAAGCGAAGGATCTAAAATTTGAACCCTTCCAGCTTGATAATTAACGGTATAATCAACACCTTCGACCAAACGTCTGCCGCCTGCCATAACTACAACCGAACCTTGCGGCACATTAAATGCTCCTATAGGAATCCCATCGCCTCCCGCCGATTTGAACTTTCCTCTTAATTGGAATTTATTCTTTTCACTATCCTGTAAGGCTGCCGCTTGAGTGCTGGCGTATAATGTTCGGAAAACATATTTATTCTGATTGGCATTAAAATCTGAAGTTAAAATAGGATCCCCAAAGTAATTCTCTCCTGGACTGGTTCGTAATTTTTCAAACAAATAGCGTCCAAAAGGCTCTACCTTGGTAAAAATAATTCGTCCATTTTGCTGATCAATTGTTAAGCCTGGAACGAAGTCAAAAAATCCATCACCGCCTGTTTGCGGATCGTTTGCAAAATTTAATTGATCCATTGAAAAAACACGCATTAACGGAGTGTCTTTTACGTCATTGGGTAGTGGTGAAGTAGTATTCGCCGCCACAATGTAGTTCAATGGTGAAGGATCTGTATATAAAATATTGAATTTAAAATATTTATACTTTTAGAAGATTCTATTATTAGCATGTAAATATTTATCTAAAGATTTTAATAATTATTATTTTTGAATTAATCTTCACTTTAACTAATAAGAATAGAGTTTAGGGCTTTAGGGGTTTTGGGGTTTTGGGG
>NZ_JAIXRZ010000006.1 GCF_027484945.1 Flavobacterium sp. | reverse complement strand
TATAATATCAACATCGCATCGCCATACGAGTAAAAACGGTATTTTTCTTTTACCGCTTCTTCGTAGGCTTTTTTCATCAAATCGTGTCCACAGAAAGCCGAAATCATCATCAACAAGGTCGATTTTGGCGTATGGAAATTGGTTACCATACAATTGGCAATGCTAAAATCATAGGGTGGGAAAATGAATTTATTGGTCCAACCGTCATAAGGATTTAAGGTTCTGTTGGACGAAACCGAACTTTCGATTGCGCGCATCGAAGTGGTACCAATACAGCAAACGCGACGCTTATTTTCGATGGCCTTATTCACTGTATCACAAGCCTCTTGTGAAATGCGCAGTTCTTCCGAGTCCATTTTGTGTTTAGACAAATCCTCTACCTCAACCGGGTTAAACGTCCCTAAACCTACGTGAAGAGTTACCTCGGCAAAATCGATTCCTTTAATTTCTAAGCGCTTCAGTAAGTGTTTTGAAAAGTGCAAACCTGCAGTAGGTGCTGCAACAGCTCCTTCTTCTTTGGCATAAATCGTTTGGTACCGCTCGGCATCGTCATCGGTTACCTCGCGGTTAATATATTTTGGGATAGGTGTTTCACCTAATTCTTTTAATTTGTAACGAAACTCTTCGTAAGAACCGTCGTATAAGAAACGTAACGTACGTCCTCGCGATGTGGTATTGTCAATTACCTCGGCCACCAACGAATCGTCTTCACCAAAATACAATTTGTTACCGATACGAATTTTTCGTGCGGGATCTACTAAAACATCCCACAACCGTTGCTCAGAATTTAACTCACGCAACAAGAAAACTTCAATACGTGCCCCCGTTTTTTCTTTATTTCCGTACATACGTGCGGGAAATACTTTAGTATTGTTTAAAATCATTACATCACCGTCATCAAAATAGTCGATAATGTCTTTAAACAACTTATGTTCAATTTGCCCAGTACTGCGGTGCACCACCATCAAGCGCGACTCATCGCGGTTTTCTGCTGGAAATTCTGCCAATAATTCTGGGGGTAAATGGAAATTAAAGTGGGATAGTTTCATCTTTTTATAGCCTTTTAAATTAGAACACTTTGTTTCAAAACAAACGGCTACAAATATACTACCGCCAAAAGGGCGTTGTCAAGTAAAATCGGATTTATTTTTCGGACATTGAAAAGTGGATTCCCAGCTGCTCCAAATCGTTCCAAAACTCGGGGTACGATTTACTTACGACCTCCGCATTTTCAATTACCAACGGCACACGAAGTGCCAGCGGGGCAAATGCCATGGCCATGCGGTGGTCTTGGTAGGTTGCAATTGTACAATTGGCATGCAATTGTGCCGTGGGAGCCAAGGTAAGAGCATCGTTGGTAAAGGTAACGGTTGCTCCTAGTTTTGTAAGTTCGTTGTATAACGCCTGCAAGCGATCGGTTTCCTTGATTTTAAGCGTTTGCAAACCGGTTAACGAACATCCAATCCCTAATCCGAGACACGAAACAACGAGGGTCTGCGCTAGGTCGGGCGTATCGCTTAGGTGGGCTTCAAAATGGGCAACCGGTGGCAATGCTACTTTGGTTAACCGGATCTGATCCTCGGCCAAAAATTCGGTTTCAACACTTAATTTGGCATACAAAACTGCCAAAATATGATCGCCTTGTACACTTTTGGGTTTGAATCGCGACAGGGTGATTTGAGTCCCTACTGGAGATAAAGCAATTATGCTGTACCAATACGATGCCGACGACCAATCGCTTTCAACTCTTACAATCGTTGGTTGGCTTGAGATTACTTTCGGTTGGTAGGGGGAAACAGTTACCACATTGCCTTCAAACGAGGTACGAACCCCAATGGCATTCAACAACGCCAAGGTCATATTTATATAGGGTAATGACGTAATCGCGCCGGTTAAGGTAAGCTCCAAACCCTGCTCCAGCGTTGGTGCGATGAGTAAAAGTGCTGAAATGTACTGACTGCTCACATTGGCAGGTAGGGTTACTTGCGAACGGGTTAGTTTTTGCCCATGAATGCGCAAAGGGGGAAAACCCGGTTTGTTTTCATAGGTAATCACCGCACCCAATTGAATTAAGGCATCGACTAGCAGTTGGATTGGGCGCTCTTGCATACGAGTCGAACCTGTGAGCAACACTTCTTTTCCTTCTTGAATGGCGAAAAAAGCGGTTAAAAAACGCATCGCAGTACCCGCATGATGCACATCAATGAATACGGGATTTGAATTGCTGTTTTTAGACTTTTCAAGTGCTTGAATCATGACTTCCGAATCATCGGAATTGGAGGCATTTTCAACTTGCAAATACGGATACAAAGCTTGTAATAACCGCAAGCGATTGGTCTCCGATTTGGAACCCGATACTACAAGGTGTACTCCCGACCGCACGGTCGATAATGCCAACGTACAATTCATTTAAAAATTTATTTTTGAGTAGGAATTATTGAAGTTCATAGTTATTACAGAAAGCTAAGCACTAATCGCTCAAAGCCGAACGCAAACAACCTACTTCAATTTCTCGTTGTTATGATGGCGGTCATGGTCGCGTTGCGTTTTCAAAGCCATTTTTTTATCAAAAGCGGCTTGCAAATCGACTCCGGTTTGATTGGCCAAACACAATACAACAAAAACCACATCGGCGAGTTCTTCGCCTAAATCTTTATTTTTATCGCTTTCCTTCTCCGATTGCTCTCCGTAGCGGCGGGCGATAATTCGGGCTACTTCGCCCACTTCTTCGGTAAGTTGTGCCATATTGGTTAGCTCATTAAAATAGCGAACCCCATGATTTTTAATCCAATGATCGACCTCGAGTTGGGCATTTGTTAGATTCATCGTTTTTATTTTTTTCTGTTAGTCAAATAGTTCCTTATTGCTGGATTGATAAACACCTCAAACAAGCCCATTGCAGCTCCAAAAAATATTCCCGAATACAGTGCGTGAACAAAAGTTCTATTGGTTTCGGTGAAATACATTAGCATACCAAATAGAGATCCATAACAGACAAAACCAACGCAAAAGGTGACGTATTTTTTGCGCATCTTATTCTCGATTTTTGGTATCAATAAGGATCGTTACGGGTCCATCATTGCATAAATCAACCTGCATGTCGGCACCAAAAATGCCCTTTCCAACGGACTTACCCAAAAGACGCTCTATTTCTTGAACAAATGCTTCATACATAGACATTGCGTGTTCGGGACGCGCTGCCCGAATATAGGAAGGTCGGTTGCCTTTTTTAGTTAATGCATGCAACGTGAACTGACTCACCACAATACAATCACCCGAGTGCTCGTTTAACGCAACATTCATCACTCCCTTTTCGTCAGCAAAAATGCGCAAATTCACAATTTTGGCTGCAAGCCACTGAACGTCCTCCATCGAATCGGCTTCTTCTATACCCAACAAGACCAAAAGTCCCGATTGCATTGCAGCAACACACTTTTCTTCAACGGTAACCGATGCTCGAGAGACTCTTTGAATGACCGCACGCATGATGAACTATTTTAAATTTTGAATGCTCTATTTTAAATTTATTTCAACTAAACCTGTATACTACAAACTGATCACTGAACACTGATCACTGCAAACTGCAAACTGCAAACTGAACACTGATCACTGCAAACTGAACACTGCAAACTGATCACTGCAAATTCCGGCGTTCTTCGGCATATTGATCGCTCCGGTATTGTTCGTCATCGCCTTCTAAAATTTGCATATAACTTCGGTAGCGTGACCAAGCAATTTCATCGGCCTCGAGCGCTTCTTTTACTGCGCAATGCGGCTCTTCTTTGTGTAGGCAATTGTTAAATTTACAGGATTCTTTACGCGCAAAAAACTCTGGAAAATAATCACTAACCTCATGTGGTTGCATATCGACCATGCCAAACCCTCGAATTCCCGGAGTATCAATAATTTTTGAATCAAACGACAAATCAAACATTTCGGCAAATGTGGTGGTATGTTGCCCTTGTTGGTGGGTACTCGATAGAGCAGCGGTACGCAAATCCAACGCAGGTTCTAATGCATTAACCAATGTAGATTTCCCTACCCCAGAATGCCCCGAAAACATACATACTTTGCCTTTCATAAGGTTTTTTAATGCATCCAAACCTTTATTTTCTAGCGCCGATACGCGCAAACACGTATACCCAATCTGACTGTAAACATACTGTAAATACAATTGCTCTTCTAGGGTCGCTTCGTCATACGTATCTATTTTATTGAAAATCAACACGGCTTCAATACCATAAGCCTCAGCGGTAACTAAAAAACGGTCGATAAACGAAGGCGTTGTAGCAGGATTGTTGATGGTAACCAATAAAAAAACAACATCAATATTGGAGGCGATAATATGAACTTGTTTGGAAAGATTGACCGATTTTCGAATGATATAATTCTTCCGATCTTGGATATGATGAATTTGACCGATTGTCTCGTCGGTGGATTGATCCAAATCAAAATCGACTATATCCCCTACTGCTATGGGATTTGTACTCTTGATTCCTTGAATACGAAATTTTCCTTTGATCCGGCAATCATAGAGCTGACCGTCGTCGGTTTTAACGGTATAGTTACTTCCAGTCGATTTATACACCAATCCTGTCATACTGCAAAGATAATTGAAGATGCCTTTATTAAATGTTATTCTTCTTTAAATACTTTTTCTTGATGGGCAATACTTTCTTGGTGAATGGCTTTAAAAAACTGGACAATAAAGGCTTCACTCAAATCGCGTTGCAACCCTTCATGCACCATCCGTTCTAAAATATCGTTCCACCGTTTATTTTGCAAAACGGCAACATTTTTTGTCTTTTTTAAGGCGCCAATTGCTTCAGCAACCTGCATCCGTTGTCCTAAAATATCCAATAGTTTAGCATCAAAATGGTCAATTTTAAGGCGCAATTGCACCAATTGATTTTGATATTCCCCATCGGCTTCGTCGGGATTGCGCACAACCAGTTGGTCTAGAATATGCTCAAGCTGCTTGGGGGTTACTTGCTGTGCGGCATCACTCCAAGCGGCATCGGGATTGCAATGGGTTTCAATCATCATCCCGTCATAATTGAAATCCAACGCTTGTTGGGTTACTTGAAAAATCATATCCCGCTTACCCGTAATATGCGAAGGATCGATTAAAAGTGGGATTTCGGGGTATTTACTTTGAAAATCAATTGCAATTTGCCACTCGGGATTATTGCGATAATTGGTTTTTTCGTAGGAAGAAAAGCCCCGGTGAACAACACCCAACTTTTTAATTCCTGCTTGCCGTAACCGCTCTACTGCCCCTATCCAAAGCGATAAATCGGGATTAACAGGATTTTTTACGAGTACAATTTTATCGGTATTTTGGAGTGCATCGGCAATTTCTTGGACAGCAAAAGGGTTTACGGTGGTACGCGCGCCTATCCAAAGCACGTCAATATCGTGGGCTAAGGCCAATTGTACATGCGCAACAGTAGCAACTTCTACCGCCATTAACAAACCGGTTTCGGCTTTGGCTTTTTGGAGCCACTGTAATCCAATTTCGCCCACTCCTTCAAATCCACCGGGTCGCGTTCGTGGTTTCCATATTCCGGCACGGTAGATGGACACTTTCGAATTTTGAAGATCACGGGCAATTTGCAGCGCCTGACTTTCGGTTTCGGCACTACAGGGTCCGGCAATTACCAATGGATGGGATAATTGAAAATCATTCAGCCAGGTTGGGTTTGTTTTTTTTTCTTTCATGGAAACTGCTTTAAATTCGCATACGGCATGTCCCTATTTGTACTGTTGTGAAACGACTCTTTTTTGCCCGTTTAATAGATACAGAAAAGCCGTCAAGAATCCAAAGGATATAAAACCAACCGTCCACATTAATTTCTCAGCACTAGAGATGCGTTTTGATTTTTGAACTTCAATTATCCCAAGGACAATATATCCTAGCGTGGCTAAAAGTCCGACAACCAATAGTACGGCTGTCCAATTGGAATAAATATGTATTATTTTAAAATAAGCGCCAAACAGGGTAAAAATGAGCGAGATGGAAAAAACAATTTTAAAATAATTATACGCTTTCATGAATTCAAATGATTTCTTCAAAATTACTACTTTTTGTGTGAATGTAGCCTACCTGATTTGCAACAAAAGCAACCGTTTTTTTTCAATCGACATACGTTCTCGGGAAAACATGCGTTAAGGATTGAGGCCTTGCGGAGCTCGGCCAAGGCAACGCGGGCAGCGACGGGCGAAAGCCTGACTCCACCTTAATCAAATAAACATCATGGCGTCAACGATACGGTGGGGTAACGCCCAAAAAATTGAATGAGAATCAGTACCTTTGTGTCAAAATTAATTACGTTATGTCTATAGAAGTTCACGCAATTTCAAAATTTTACGGTTCGCAAAAAGCTTTAGATGCGGTTTCATTTTCAATAAAAAAAGGCGAAATCGTGGGTTTTTTGGGTCCGAACGGCGCCGGTAAATCGACTTTAATGAAAATCCTAACCACCTTTTTAAACGCCGATGAAGGAAGCGCCTTGGTGAACGGACATGATGTAGCAACGGCACCTCTTGGTGTTCAGCAATCGGTTGGATATTTACCCGAACACAACCCGCTGTATCTTGATTTGTATGTGCGTGAATATTTGGCTTTTAATGCCGATGTATATAAAGTACCTAAAGCGCGTATCGAAGAAGTCATTGCCTTAACCGGACTTACTCCAGAGGCCCATAAAAAAATTGGCGCGCTTAGTAAAGGGTACCGTCAACGGGTTGGCTTGGCAACTGCATTACTCCACGATCCCGAAGTGTTGATTTTGGACGAACCTACAACGGGGCTCGACCCTAACCAGTTGGTAGAAATTCGCAATGTGATTCGCAATGTTGGGAAGAACAAAACGGTTTTTCTTTCGACTCATATTATGCAAGAAGTGGAGGCAATTTGCGACCGTGTAATCATTATTAACCACGGAAAAATTGTAACCGACAAGCAGCTCGACAAATTGGTTGAAGAAGTCACCGTACAATTGGTCGAAGTGGAGTTTGATCAAACGGTACCTGAGGAATTGTTTGCTCAATTAACCGGACTTACCCATTCCAAAAACAGTAAAGCCAATTTATGGGAGCTTACCTTTCATACCGAGGAAGATCCGCGCGCCCTAATTTTTGACTTTGCTACTGCAAATGGTTTACGGGCACTTCAAATTGTGGCTAAAGCAAAAAATCTCGAGCAAATTTTCCGCGAAAAAACGGCAAAGAAAAATTAATGGTAGATCACATAACCTTGGTAGGTGGAATTTAAATTCACCAACGGAGGGGTGTTAAACAACTCGACATTGCCTGTACTGACTAAAGATCCCGTTATACTTTGCATTGGATAAAGAAACATATCGTTGGTGCCGCGGTGGTAAACTTCGATTGTATTGGCTTGCAATTGGGAAGCTTCTAAACGGCCATCACCCGCCCAAAAGTTGACTTTCAACGCTTGTGTTGTTCCCGAAATATAATAGCGTGATACGTTATTATTATCGACCAACAATGTAGTCGAATTGACAGCAAGTCTAAAATCACCCGTCCCGGCTCCCGGCAATCCATCGCCTTCTTTGTCCATGGCATACAAATGCAAATACGGATAGGTTAATACACCTTGAGAAACCACATCTTGTTCAGATTTGGAATATACTTCCTCCAAATTGGGTGCCGTGATAATTGCTTTTGCCACACCAAATTCCCGAACCCAGTTGCAGGTTGATTGGTCGCGAATTTGCAGCACATTTCCGTTTTGTGTGACTTGGATATTCTCAATAAAATTTTCGCCCGACTGTAAAACAACCTTATAACTTGGGCCTTGGATAATTTCGACTCCAATGCCGCGAAAAATTTCCAAACGCGTAAAGGGCGCAACCGCCACCTCCCGCGTAACGGTAGCTCCAGCCGAGGTAATACAATCTGAAGGCTTTTCACAAGCCACTAAAAGCACCCATAAAAAAACGATTCCCTTTTTCATCTTATAAACGTAATCCTATTCCAAATTCGATTGCTTCTGCAAGAAACATATGTGTTTTTAAACTCAAGGCCGAAAATACTTTCGATGTCCAGTAGTACTTCATCCCGATACGATCGTAGACCGGTATTTCATTTTTCAATGGATCATAAAAATAATACCCAACTTGGGCTTCGAGCGACATGCGGTTGATATATAATTCATAGCCCACAAACACTCCAGCTCTTTTATAATCGGTATTGGGATCTATATTTGCATCGGGAAATGCTGCCGATTTATATTTTATAAAATCTTTAAAACTTTGAGTCAAAAACAAATCGGCTCCCAACTGCACCCCGCTCTTTCGGTTCAAACGTTTATCAATATAGGCGCCCAAATGATACAACGGATGGCGTCCGCTATTGATTACCGAACTCTCGTTAAATCCGGTGCGAAACACCATATTATAATGCAGTTTTTCACGGTAATTGGTGCGTAAGCGAAGGGTATCGGGGGTGTTAATAGGGGTCGGCTTTTCCAAATTACAGGTCAGACCCAGATTGACACCATAGGTATTGATCCCGCTATTGGGCGACTTTGATCTACCGTTGGAATAATGCGTAAAAAGCAACCCTGCCGTGAGACCCATTCTATTTTGAAAAAAAGGTTGTCGGTATTGGAGTCCGATATTAATATTGGCCAGTAACGTACTCCCAAACGCTTTATTTTTTGAATTGGTAACCTTATCATACGGTTGATTCATGTAGGCTAATCCGGCTGCTGTTTTAACCGTTAGGCGCGGAAAAAAGAAAGCAAAATCATAATATCCACCCGCAGCCCAACTGTGCCCCAAAAAACGGTTGTTGAAGTCTTGGTACATTAAATAAGCACCGTATGAAGGATAATTATACGCTTTATGCCATTCTTCTTGGCCATGTGTTTGAAGATTATAGTTGAATACCACCCCTTCTGGATGCCCCTGCAAATGGTACAAATCGGGGGTATGTGGCATAACATTTCCACGAAAAAAACTCAACTCAAAAGAAGAGGTTGTGGTGTTGTTTTGAGCCGTTGCGAACTGCAGCAGTAGAGATAGCAAAACAACAATGTAGCGCATAATACAATTTTTTCCAGCACAAATATAGAAGAAATAATAAATGGTATTGCTTCGTTTTTCAATGGAGTATTAGAGCACGATGATTTGCCTTTTATGCGACAGTATACATTATATTATGGGGACTATAACAATAATAGCAAATGTTGTGCTTTGAACTTTTAAACTGCAGACCTCTCCAATGATGTAGTGCAATTATTAAAACACTTCTTTTGCAATAGCCTGAATATTGTCGGCTCTTCCCATCGAATAATAATGCAATACGGGTACACCTGCTGCTAGGAGTTCCTTACTTTGCGCAATACACCATTCAATTCCAATTTGTCGAACCGCATCGTTGTCTTTTGCTCGCACAACCTCCATTATCAATGCATCGGGCAACTCTAAACTAAAGCGGTGGGGAATCAAATTCAATTGCTTTTTGGTTGCAATTGGTTTAAGACCCGGAATAATGGGAACCGTAATTCCTGCTTTTCGGCATTTGGCTACAAAATCAAAAAATTTCTGATTATCAAAAAACAATTGCGTAATGATATAATCGGCTCCATTAGCAATCTTTTGTTTTAAAAAATGAATATCCGAATCCAAACTGGGAGCTTCCATATGTTTTTCCGGATACCCCGCAACTCCAATACAAAAATTGGTTTTTGCCGTATTTTTCAAATCTTCATCCAAGTAAATCCCACGGTTTAAATTGCTAATTTGCGCGACCAGTTCAGTGGCATAATGATTGCCGTCTTTCTCGGGTTTAAAATAGGTTTCCGTTTTTAAAGCATCGCCACGCAGGGCTACAACATTATCAATCCCTAAAAAATCCAAATCAATTAAAAGGTTTTCGGTATCTTCTTTAGTGAATCCGCCGCACAACACATGAGGAATTGCATCAACATTATATTTCCCTTGAATGGCGGCACAAATCCCAACCGTCCCTGGGCGTTTTTTAACAATTTTCTTTTGCAACAACCCATTATCCAATTCTTTGAATTCATATTCTTCACGGTGATATGTAACGTCTATAAACGGCGGTTGAAATTCGATTAAGGGATCGATACCATCAAAAATCGATTGAATATTCTGGCCTTTCAATGGTGGCAAAATCTCAAAAGAAAACAAAGGCTTTCCTTGCGCATTTTCGATATGTTGGGTTACTTTCATCTATTTTAAATTATATATTTTGAATTTTAAATGAGTCGTTATTTTGTTTCATTTTTTGGGCGCGTCCCCGTTAAGGAACACCCTGCATCGAGTTTACTTTGGAGCAACGGGGCCGGGTTATCCGCGGTGCATGGCACCTTGCTACTACCCCTCGCGCGCACCCTGCACTAATCACTAATCTCCCCTTTGGGGGTTGGGGGGCTACTCACATTCGGCGCCAACCACTGTTGCGCTTTCTCGATAGCTATTCCACGCCGTTGGGCATAATCTTCTACTTGGTCCGATTTAATTTTCCCTAGTCCAAAATACTTACTCTCCGGGTGCGCAAAATAATAACCCGATACCGATGCTGCCGGCCACATCGCCATGCTTTCGGTTAGGGTTACACCAATTCGTTTTTCAACATCCAATAAATTCCAGATAGTTGGTTTTTCCAAATGATCAGGGCAAGCCGGATAACCCGGAGCGGGACGTATTCCTTTATAATCCTCGGCAATTAGTGCTTGATTGTCCAGTTGTTCATCACTAGCATAGCCCCAAATTTCTTTACGTACTTTGAGATGCAAGTACTCTGCAAAAGCTTCGGCCAAACGATCTGCTAATGCTTTAACCATAATCGCATGGTAATCATCCAACTCTTTTTCAAATAGGACCGCTTTTTCATCAACTCCAAAACCGGTCGACACACAAAAACAACCTATATAATCTTGAATACCCGTTTCTTTTGGGGCAATAAAATCGGCCAACGCAATATTGGGCGCACCTGCCGTTTTCTTTGACTGCTGACGCAGAGTTAGAAAGGTTGTGGGATTGGAGTTATCGGTTGTCGATTGCACTTCGATATCATCGTCGTTGATCGTATTTGCAGGGAATATACCCACCATTCCTTTGGCGGTAAACCAGTTTTCATCAACGATTTGCGCCAACATTTTTTGGGCATCGTCAAACAACTGTCGCGCTTGCTCGCCAACAAGCGTATCGGTAAAAATTGCGGGGTATTTACCAAACAATTGCCAGGAATGGAAAAACGGAGTCCAATCAATAAACGGGACCAAGTCGGCCAACGCTACCTGCACCTCTTGCACTCCTACAAAATTCGGTTGGGCAGGTTGGTAGTTGGACCAATCCAACGCTAATTTGTTGGCGCGCGCTTGTGGGAGGGTAAGGTATTCTTTTTCACGACTGCGGTTCAAATAATTTTCACGCAATTGTTCATATTCTGAACGAATTTGAGCTCTATAAACTGCTTTATTTTCGGGGTGTAATAGATTGCTTGCTACCGTTACAGCCCGCGAAGCATCGTTCACTTGGACGATGCTTCCCGAATATTCGGGCGCAATTTTTACCGCTGTATGCGCACGCGATGTTGTAGCACCTCCAATCATAATCGGTATCGTACTATTGATGCGCTCCATTTCTTTAACGAGATAGACCATTTCATCCAATGATGGGGTAATTAAACCACTCAGTCCGATAATAGCTACATTTTCTGATACAGCGGTTTGTATAATCTTCTCGGGTGGTACCATTACCCCCAAATCGATAATTTCGAAGTTATTACAAGCCAAAACAACCGAAACGATATTTTTACCAATATCGTGCACGTCACCTTTTACAGTAGCCATGAGCACCTTTCCAGCTCCCCCCGCCCCCGAAGGAGGAGCTTTCAAATCTGCTAAAATTTGAGTCAGCACTTTTTCAGTCTCATAAATAACTTCATCATTAGTGAATCGAATGACATGATAACCTTCACTTCGTAACCAATCCGTACGTTCAATATCGCTCTTTTGGTTTTCAGGCAATTGATGAATCAATCCATCTACTTCAATTATAAGATTTTCTCGTAAACAAATAAAATCTGTTATATACTGTCCAATAATATGCTGCCGTCTAAACTTATATCCTTCTAATTTTTTTCCACTTAACGCTGCCCATAGAATTTCTTCTGCTTTTGTTGGTTTGAATCGCATTTCTTTTGCGTAGTTCTTTAATAAACCATATACTCCAGGATTTGCAGTTTCCCAGTATTGAAGTGGTTTAACTCCCCCTTTGGGGGTTGGGGGGCGCTTACTCGCCTCAATAAACGGCAACAAATACGCCACCGCTTTTTTCATAACCCGAGCCGATTTTACTACTTGAGGCAAAAACATTTTGCCAGACCCAAATAAATCGCCCACTACATTCATCCCATTCATTAAATATTGTTCAATCACTTGAATCGGTTTGTCTACTTGTAAACGCGCTTCTTCAACATCCTGTTCAATAAATTCGTCTAAGCCTTTTACCAATGAATGGGTAAGTCGCTCTTGAACCGAAGCATTGCGCCATAACTGTTGGGCTTTGTCTGTAGTCTTGGTTTCCGATTTTAAATTTTCGGCATAATTCAATAACCGCTCGGTTGCGTCGTCACGGCGATCCAACAATACATCTTCGACATACGTTAGTAACTCAGGGTCAATTTCGTCATAGATTTCCAACATTTCTGGGTTCACTATACCCATGGTCATTCCGTGTTGAATGGCGTGGTATAAAAATGCCGAATGCATGGCTTCACGCACTTTGTCATTTCCGCGAAAAGAAAACGACACATTACTCACACCACCCGAAACATGCGCGTACGGTAGGTTTTCGCGAATCCAATGGGTAGCCAAAAAGAAATCTAAAGCATTGCGGCGGTGTTCTTCCATACCGGTTGCAACGGGAAAAATATTGGGATCAAAAATAATGTCTTGCGGTGCAAATTGAACCTTTTGGACCAAGATATCATAACTGCGCTTACAAATTTCAATACGGCGCGCATAGGTATCGGCTTGACCAACCTCATCAAAAGCCATCACGATAACGGCTGCTCCATAGCGTTTGATTAATTTGGCGTGGTGAACAAACGCAGCTTCACCTTCTTTAAGAGAAATAGAGTTGACCACTCCTTTACCTTGGATAACTTTAAGTCCGGCCTCAATGATTTCCCACTTCGAACTGTCGATCATCACCGGCACGCGCGCAATATCGGGCTCTGCCGCAATTAGGTTTAAGAACTTTGTCATGGCTTCTACGCCATCGAGCATTCCCTCGTCCATATTGACATCGATGATTTGTGCGCCACCCTCCACTTGAGCTCGGGCAATCTCGACAGCAGCTTCATAGTTGCCTTCCTTGATCAAACGCAAAAACTTGCGGGAACCTGTAACATTGGTCCGCTCTCCAATATTGATAAAATTACTTTCTGGCGTAACAATTAACGGTTCTAATCCCGATAGCCTTAAAAATTTTGATTCTTCCATAGACTTAATAAAGCAAAGAATATATGAATGCTAATTGGACAAATAATAGTTGACATCAACCAACTGAATCGATTGCACAAGACCTAAATTCAGAGATGCCTCTTTTTCATATGAAAAAACACAACTTGAGTTGGGACCAATTTGACCACAACTTGAGGTAGCTCCGTTTAAAAAACCAGAGGATGATAACGTACCATCTACATTAAGGGTAATATAGGCAAAACCATTAATCGTAAAATTATTGAGATTATTAAGTTGGATATCAAATTTGAGTCGGTTGGTGTTATTACCCGTATCGGGTGTAAATTCAAAGTTCAATACTTCATAGGAAAAATTTTCAAGGGGTACTTGCTCTTGAATAGGAGTTACAACATAATCGCAGGGAACTACTGCTGCACTTTCTGGAATAAATGAACTGCCGGAGGGAGTAATTATCGTTTGACTCGGAATTGTAATCGTTTTGGTACAATCTTCAGCTGAAGAACAACCCAAAGTAAAACAACTTAATAGGATTAAAAATAACTTTATAATTTTTTCCATTTTTTTCGGAATTAAAATTTTTTGATTTAAATTAAGGTATAAGATATTTATTCTTTGAATAGTTGCATTCCAACAATTCTTCTTGGTTTAAATGCTGCTGCCACATCGGCAATCGCACGAATATGCTCGGGTGTAGTTCCGCAGCATCCTCCAATAATATTGACTAAATTTTCGTTTAAGTACTCTCGTATCAGTGCTTGCATTTCTTCTGGAGTTTGATCGTATTGGCCAAATGCATTGGGTAAACCCGCATTCGGATGTGCCGAAATATTGAGTTGCGTATGTTGCCCTAAACGTTTTAAATAGGGTTTTAATTGATCGGCACCTAATGCGCAATTAAATCCAATACTTAAGAGGGGTATATGCGCAATTGAAATCAGAAAAGCTTCTACCGTTTGCCCCGATAAGGTGCGCCCTGAAGCGTCGGTTATAGTACCCGACACCATCACAGGTATGTCCAATTGACGTTCTTCTTTCACTTCCTCGATGGCAAATAATGCCGCCTTTGCATTGAGGGTATCAAAAATAGTTTCTACCAATAGTACATCCACTCCACCATCAATCAATGCTTCGACTTGCTGGCGGTAGGCGATTCGTAAATCGTCAAAAGTTACCGCTCTGAAACCCGGATCATT
>NZ_JAIXRZ010000049.1 GCF_027484945.1 Flavobacterium sp. | reverse complement strand
CCAATTGGCCCAACAAGGAAATCCAGAAGCAGCAACATCCATGTTGCAGGAAGCACTAAATACCGCCCAGGGCATAATTGATGATTTCGATAAAAGTAGAGCCTTGGCATCCATTGCAACCCAATTGGCCCAACAAGGAAATCCAGAAGCAGCAGCATACATGATCCAGGAAGCCTTAACCACCGCCCAGGGCATAAGTGATGATTTCTGGAAAAGTGACGCCTTGGCATCCATTGCAATCCAATTAGCTCAACAAGGAAATCCAGAAGCAGCCTTAACCACCTTGCAAGGTATAAGTAAAGATTTCTGGAAAAGTGGAGTCTTGGTATTCATTGCAACCCAATTGGCCCAACAAGGAAATCCAGAAGCAGCCTTAACTACCACCCAGGGCATAAGTAATGATTTTGATAAAAGTAGAGCCTTGGCATCCATTGCAACCCAATTGTCCCAACAAGCGAATTGGCACTTTGCTGAAATTGTAGGGTTAGAAATTCAGCAAATTAGTGAGCGACATAATTGTTGGAAAGAAATAGCTAAAGTAAAGTTAGAAAAATATGATGCCTTAACTTCATTAAAATATTATTCAGAGTTTAAAAACGAAGAAGCTCAAACCTTTTATCTTAAAGGATGGGCTGAGCATGTAAGCATACTAAGTATATCAAACGGGGTATTTTGTGAAGCATTGCCGCTTTTAGCACAAAATACAGAGGCACTAGAACAGTTCCTTCAAACTTATGCTATTCAAGTGCTGTTTTTTGAAAACCCATCACAAGTCAAAATACAAATGCTAAATCAAACGCTCAACTTACAATGGGCTTTAGATGTCTTGTCACAATTTCCAGCGCCACAAAACACATCGCGTTTATCCACCAACCTCGATACCTGGCTAAACGAAATAGCAGACGAAGATGACCAAGACCAAATTACGCTTTGGGCCAAGCAAGTAGCTAAAGGAAAAATTACGGAGGAGGAGTTTTTATTGAAAATAAAAGAATTTAAATAACAATAATATTCAGTAACTATGAATAAGAAATTTTATGTTATAACGATAGTAGATGGAAATGCAATTAAAATCAAATTAAAGAAATGGTGGAGGGATAATATAGGGCCTACTAACAAGATTTCTCACGCTTTATTTTTCGCTTTACTAGCTGATGGATGGAAATCAGAGGTTATCGGTAATGAAATTCTATTAATTTCAGCTGATGCTGTTAATGGGGGAGAGGAAGAGATTGTTTTACCTAATTTTATTAATCAAAACGAAGAATTTCATATTGCTGAAATAAATAATACGGATGGAAATTTTGAACTGATGTCTACTTTGTTCTCGTCATTTATTGAATCTTATACTGGACTTAAAGAACATGGTATTTTGAGAAACCAAAAATATATTACAGGGCAATTAGGTGAGTGGATAGCAAGTATTTTATTTGAAGCAGATATTGCGACAAATGGTATAAATCAATATTGGGATTTAGAAGATGCTCAGGGTAATAAATATCAAGTGAAATCACATGCTAAATCTCATACAACTAATGCAAGATGGTCTAAAATTGAATATCCAGCAAATGCACCAATTAATTTTATAGTAATTGTAGTATTTAATCCAAACTACAAATTACAGGAATTATATAAAATACCATTTGAAGAAGCATTGAATCGCTGCACTTCTAAATATATACTTAACTGGATCCGGGTTAATCAATATAAATTCGATAATTTAAGAGAATTACTTCAAGAGAACAACTTGGGATTCATTGCAAGTTGAGTAAAATAATAGTTTCATGAAGTATTATTTAGTAAATCATGGATATAATAATCTTGCACGATTCAAATTGGACCAATTAACTAGTATTTTGGGATTATGAAGTATAATTTTCTCGTAAAAAGTATTTAAGACAAATCGGTCATCGGTGCCTTTGGCTACAATGTTATTGGTGTTAAAAAAGCACCTATTCCAAATTTCAATCGCAGATTTGAATAATTGACCATAGGTGTTTTGAAAATTACGTGAGTTCTGAACGAATTCAGAAAAACCGAGTTGAATTAATTCTTTGCGGATTGAAGGAATTTCTGCTTTTTGAATTTGTGTGACGCCATAAAGCGTTGCATAGTGTAATGTTACTCCTGGAGCTTCGAGATAGAACAACTCCAATTGTTCAATAAATACATCTTCTCGATTGATACTAAAGCAAGGAATAAAGGCAACATGTTTGCCTTTATACAAATAGTTTTGAATAATTGGGCAAAAATTAAATTCCTTTAGTCCTAGATGCTTTGTTTCTTTTCCATTGGTTATTTTTATACCAAAAGAAGAAAGAGATTGAGGAGAGATAAAGCCGTTAGTACTTTTGTATGTTTTTGCGTTCATAGAAAATAATTTGACCATTGAAGTATTAATATTTTTCTCTAATCCATTCAGGAAGTTCATTTTCTTTGCCCAATTCTTTGGCTAAGCGAATACAGGCAAGAATTGATTGTTGGGTTACTTCTGCTTCAATACCAGCTTCAGGATCGTTTTTTCTAATTTCCGCAGATTGTAAATAATATTCTAACGCCACTTTGTTTTCAGCAAGTGCTTCATAACATTGGGCGATACGGAATGGATATCCTCCTCTTTTACTTATTTCTAATCCTTGTTTAAGTGATATTATTGCTTCGTGATACAATTGCATTTCTTTTTGACAGTCACCAATATATAATAAATAGGTGGCTACATCTGGATGATGGCTTCCGTTTATTTTATTTTGAACATCCAAACAAAGCTGATAGAATTCGAGTGCTTTACCTAATTCACCTTTATTGTAATTCGCCATTCCAATGCTAAAATAAGAATTAGCTACATCAAGGTGTTGATTTCCGAGAGTATTTAAACGAATATCCAAACCCTGTTGATAATATTCTAGCGCTTTATCGTATTCGCCTTTGTTATCCCAAACAACACCAATATTGTTATAGGAATTGACAACTTCTGGGTGTTGGTCGCCTAGGGTTTTTAAACGAATATCCAAACATTGATGGTGATACTCCAGCGCTTTATCGTATTCACCTTTGCTGTTCCATACAGAGCCAAAGTTGTTGTAGGAAGTGGCTACATCAGGATGCTGATTTCCGAGAGTTTTGAGACGAATATCCAAACACAGTTTATAAAACTCCAGCGCTTTATCATATACTCCTTTGTTATCCCAAACAACACCAATATTATTGTAGGAATTGACCACGTCTGGGTGCTGTTCGCCAAGAGTTTTTAAACGAATATCTAAACACTGATTGTGAAACTCTAGTGCTTTATCGTATTCGTCTCTGCTGTCAAAAAGAGATCCAATATTGTGGTAGGAACTGGCTACATCAGGATGTTGGTTTCCATGAGTTTTAAGTCGAATATCTAAACTTCGCCGATAATATTCAAGTGCTTTTTCGTATTCACCTTTGTTACCCCAAACAACACCAATATTGTTATAGGAATTGGCTATATCAGGATGCATGTTTCCGAGAGATTTAATTCGTATATTCAAACCTTGTTGATAATATTCTAGTGCTTTGTCGTATTCGCCTTTGCTGTCAAAAACAAAGCCAAGGTTATTATACGAAGTGGCTACATTTGGATGCTCGCTTCCTAGGTTTTTTAAAAGAATATGCAAAGCATTTTGATAGAATTCAAGTGCTTTATCGTTTTCTCCTTTGCTGCTATAAATTGAGCCAAGATTATTATACGAGTATGCTACATCAGGATGCTCGCTTCCAAGGGTTTTTAAACGAATATCCAAAGCATGTTGATATAATTCCAATGCCTTGTGGAACTCTCCTTTGTTATCCAAAGTCACACCAATATTACTGTATATAATAGCTATTTCGGGGTGCAGGTTTCCGTAGGTAATTAATTGAATTTCCAAACCCTTGTGACAGAATTCCAGCGCTTTATCGTATTCGCCTTTACTATTCCAAGCAGAGCCAATATTGATGTAAGAAGTGGCAATATTTGGATGCTCGTTTTCAAGTGTTTTTAAACGAATATCCAAACCTTTGTGGTAATACTCCAGCGCTTTGTCATATTCACCTTTGTTATACCAAACAGAGCCAATTTTGTTAAATGAGGTGGCTACGTCTGGATGCTGATTTCCTAGAGTTTTGAATCGGATATCCAAACTCTTATGATAAAATTCCAGCGCTTTATCGTATTCACCTTTGTTATTCCAAGCCAAGCCAATGCTGCTATAATATGTTGCCACTTCTGGGTGTTGGTCGCCGAGGGTTTTTAATCGTATATCCAAACCTTGCTCATAGAAATCTAGCGCTATGTCGTATTCACCTTTACTATCATAAATATTGCCAATGTTGTGGTACGAATTTGCAACATATGGGTGTAGACTACCGAGGGTTTTTAGTTCAAGATTTAAACACTGCTGGGAAAACTTTAACGCTTTATCGTATTCGCCAAAATGATCAAATAATTCCCCTAGATTTTCGCAGATTTCAGCATCATCAAGGAGGTTGGAATTATTCAGATTTATTTTTAACAAAAACATTTCTCCTTCTTCTTTGTCAATCTCACAAATTCCACGAAGCCCTAGATTTATGGAAGCTTTCGAAGAAAAATCATTTCTAGGTAATACATGCAATGCGAGCTCTTTTCGTAATGGATGTAAGATCAATTCCACTAGAGTTTTATCAACCTTAAGCATTGCCTTCCAATCGTTTTCAGTGGGTGTTTGCAATAAGATATCTAATGTTTCTTTAACTCCAGTAGTTTTCAAGTGAATCACTATGGGTGTAATACAAACCTCTATAAATTCCTCTCCGGCATCAATCAACTCACAAACAGTATTCAAATCACCCTGCAAGGCACAGTGTTGCAAATAAGCACCAACCCCGGCTTGTTGTATTGTGCTGCCTGTTTGTAATAGTTTAGTTATTTGAATTAATGCAATGGGCGGTTGTTCGCTTTCCAATTTTTTTCCCAATAGATGTAAGAGTGCGCCTTCCACCGTAAATCCTACACAAGAATTCAAATCCTTCACATACCGGCTTACCCATCCAAGGTTTCTCAAACGAGGGTAAGGAGCATTTAGTTGATTGGTAGTAAAATAACTTTTTAGATTCTCATCCTTTAAGACATCGTCGAGCAACAATTCATTATCTCCTTTATTCCAAATGGCATCAGCTAAAGCTTTGAAAAATTCTTGCTCAGATAGGGTGAATGAATTTAACCAGTCATTCCAAATATCTAAATGTTGGTTTCCTTTTTTAGGGAGGTTCTTGCCTTGATACGTTTCTAAAAATAAACGCATCACCAGTGGATTGCTGATTTGATTGTATAATGCTCGATCAAATGTGGCAAGATCATCAAAATCAAACAAGGGTTTAAACTTGCTTTTATCTTTTTGGACATAATATTCCCACGCCTGCTTCATTTCTTCCATTGAAAGATTCGTAAGCCAATTTGTATATGCACTTACCTGGATTTCTTTGTCATTCTTAGTGCCATATAGGAAAGATGCTTGCTCAGTGGTTATTGTATACCGATTAATATCGTCAGCGGTATTGGCTCTGCTACTAACTACAAATTTTAAACTACCCGGTTCAAAGTATTTGGAAATGTCAAAAAGCTCCTGCCAAAGCGCTTCGGAATGGGGGGCTTCATTTAGTCCGTCAATTAACACAAAAGTGGGTGCATCTTGTGTACCGGCAAGAGATGGATATTGGGATAAGATTTCTCGCTCATCAATATTCAATAAATAGCACAACTGTGCTCGCAAGGTTGTCTTTTCCATACGACCAGCACGTATCAACAATGCAGGTATATTGCGACTGGTGTATTGCTGCTGCATTTCTACCAACAGATTGGTTTTTCCGCTTCCAGCTTCTGCGGCCAAAACATAAATGTTGGCAAGCGCACCAATCCATTCATTAAGCTTGATTTCCATTTCCTGCCGGTGGACATATACGCCAGGAATAACTTTTTTCTCTGCTATAAGGGTGTCTAGAATCAGCTTGTTCTCCTCAGCAACACGTGATAAAAAGATATCTTTAGTAAAAGCTTCAGGACTATACGGTTGCTCTTTTTGCTTGTCACGCAAGAGCATATTGAGTCGCTCGAGTATTTTACCAGAAGTTTGTTTTTCTGTGCCTTCCGGACTAAAAAATTTGATTGTTTTACCGGTGTAGGATTCGTAGGTTAAAATTTGTTCTTTATCTTCTTTACCAATAGCAACCTCGCCGGGAACCACAAAAAATGGAAGGATATCTAAGGTTTTTCCTTGTATATTTTGTATCCAAACGTGTCCTTGTTTTGCATGTTCATTTTCGCAAGGCTGCAATTGGTCGCTTTGCAATCGGAACGTTTCTCCGTGTTCTGTTTTAAACATGGGATAGCTAGTACTAAAGTTCATTTGTAACAACAGCTCCATGAAAATGGGGAAGTACTCGGCCCACAATTGATTTGCTGTTTCATTGTCTAGCGTAAGTCCATGGCCCAAATACCGATTCCTGAAATTGATGAGCATACCAATGGCAGTCGCTTCCTGTTTTTTCAATTGTATATCGCCATTACCATCGATGAATTCAATTTCACCTTTGTAGAGTTTTCGTTTTTTCCCAGTTTCTACGGTTTGGTAATATAAAGGCAATTCTGGACAGAAGAATTCATGATTATTTTGTTGTAGAAAAACAATTGTTTCACGTATGTATTGGTTCCAAGTCCCAAAAGAAGGCTCTGCCAAGCTTGTGTGGAAAAGTGCCACCATTCGTTTATCTTTAAATGGACTTTGAAAGAATTCAGATGCGGTAAGTAAGGCCAGATACTTCAGGTAATTCAAAAAAGTGTCTTTAAGCAAGTTTATTTTGGTGCCTGGATGATTTTCATTTATTGCCTTTTTAAGTGGATATGCAATTACATAGGGTAATGCATTTATCAACAATCGATCAGATTCACTAATAGATTCAAAAACTACCAATGGTTCATCACAGAATGGACATTCCATATCAGATGGATATACTTTTCCCTTTTTATTTTCAGGGGCTGAACAATTGATATTTTCACAAATAAAGCTCATTCTTTTAAAGACTTAAACGTAAGTAATTTGGAGATAAACAAGAATTCAAATTAAAATTCTATAGGATAGAACATTATTATTTTAAAATATTCTATCAATACGTTGGGTTGAATTATTTGAATTAAAAAATATAAATCAAATGATTGTTAATCAAAATTCAGTATTTGTAAAATCGATTAATTATCAAAGCTCTTTACAAAAATAATTAAAAAAATAATTTTAGGGTTTTTGAAATGTGAGTTTTTGGATAAATGATAAACAATCTTGATTTAAAATTTAAATTAGATTTTGGAATAAAATCAAAGTTGAATGATTAATATTTTACTGTATTGAGTATAACAACTAAATTTATTTTACATATATTGAATATACTATTACTACAAGACTAATCCTTTAATCAAATGATATTAGATTTTTAGTTTTACAATTAAATCAAAATAATAAGTAAAACGACAATAAACGATATGGGAAAAATCCATCTGGAATGGTATTCGATGGTATCGGATATTCTTTTAGCTTTTTCATTACCATCCGAGAGATTAAATGTAACAACGGTTTGTGTCATAGCATAGAATATGTACGAATAAACAAGATAGAACACTTTGTCTACGATTGTATAATAGGAAACCTTTGGTAATGAATCACTAATAGTCCATTGAAATGCGATTGCAGCTAATAAAGAAGTTACGGTTAATGCAGATGCGGTTCCTATTTCGTGATCAGGAATAAAAAACACCAAGTAGGAGAGTACTAATACTACAAAAAGGGGTAGAGCTAATTTTAGCATAATTCCGATGGGATTTCTAGAAATTTCAATTTTAAAGTTAATTCTGGAATATTCATCATTACCCTTTGTCGATGGATCACCAAAATTGGTTTTGTAAATAAAATTCGAATTGGTAGAAATCAAGTCTGTAATTGTATATTGATCACCATTCAAAATATCAATGTTATTATCAGATAATTTATTCATGTAAGCATTTTGATCATCTTTAACATAGATGATGTCTGATTTATTGTAGCTTGTGTTTTCTAAAGAAATTGTCAAATCTTGAATATCATAGGGAAATTTGTGATAATCAGCTTTAAAAGGGAAAGTTGCATTGCAAACACCGGTTACATAATAATACTTCTGTTCTTTATTTAGAACTTCTTGGGTAATTTCGATTTCTGAAGAAGAATTAATAAATTCAATGTCAGAAACTTTTTTATAATCTTCATTTACATCAATCGAATCGACACGAATCCACCAATAAAACAAGATAGTAAACTCTTCATCGGGCTGATTAAGTTTTAAGGTTTTTATATAAATTCCGGTTTTACATTTTATAGGTTTATCTTCTGCAATAGATTTGCTTGAAGGAGGAGTGTTTGCAGTAATTAAAATTGTACTTAACAAAGTTAAAATAAGAAATGCAATGCGATTTTTCATAATGTAAGTTTATAGACCTAAGAGGAATAGTATGGGTTTTGTTATTTTATATTGTAAGAAATAGGGGTGCATTTTAGAAATTAGTTTTGTTAATAAAATAATACTAAAAATAAAAACAATTCCAATTAATAGAAATGTATAATATTCATTGATCATAACAAAAGTAAACTTTGTAATGATGAAATTAATCACTATAACATGCATTAAATATACGAATAAACTTAATTTACCTAATTCAACGAAAATTGACTTAACTTCAAAAGTAGAGTTAATGAAACCAATTAATAAAGAAAATAATCCGAGTAATAATAAGCCATAGAACGGAGTTATAGGATAAAAAATTTCCAAATATTTGTCTCTAGGATTATTAATCCATTCTGGAAATAAAATAAATAAAAAATAGGATACTAAAAGTAGGATAAACCCTAAAGTAAAAAAGTGGTTGAATTTTTTTATATCGTTATTAAAACTACAAGCTAAATAACCCAACAGGCTTATACAAAACCAAGGTACTAAGGGAAACCAACCATCAAAAAATAACCTTTGTAATGCTGATTGTATAGAAAAGTGAGTTAAATTATAAATGGAAAAATCATGTTCAATAATTTGAAAAGTATAATTTAAACAAAGTAAGCAAAAACCAAATAGTATTAGAATTAAGAACATTACACCAAACTTCACAATAGACTTTGAAGTGTGTAAGGCAATTAGAATTAATTGAGAAAAACCAATTAAGTAAAGCACATCAAAAGTTTCAAAGGGAATTATATTCCAGATGAAAACATCAATAAACACCGCAACAAATAGAACTTGAAGAGCTCTTTGTATTATAGTACTTTTGGGTTTATTGTGCTGAAAAGATAAATTTAAAGAATAACCACTCAAGAAAATAAAGAGTGGTGCTGCTGTTGAAAATAAAAATCGAATTAAAAAGGGGATAGGTTCATTTATTAATACATAAGGCGCTGAGTTAGCTAATAGCATGATTAAAATAGCTATACCGCGTGCAAAATCAATTCTTGTATTCCGTATGGGTTTCATTTGGGGTTTCATTAAGTATTTCAGTTGTTTGGATTGTAATTAGCCATAGATAATACCAAAAACTATTAAGGATAGTGAAGTTAGTAACTAGAGATTTTTCATCAATTTGGATGATATAAATTTCTTCTCTTTTAAAATAATTAATAAAACTTTGGAATTTCAGGATATGGAATTAAAGCTTCGCACAATGCACCAACATATTCGTCTACAATAATTGAAAGTCCAAATATCATGGCTATGGTGATTAAAGCGATTGGGATGTTATTTTTTTTAATTTCTTCTCCTTCATTTACTTTAGTCAGTTGAAACAATACGAGTAATCCTGATGTAATTACTAGGATAGTACAAAACAAACCAATAAGTACAAAAATAGTGATGTAACCTAAGGAACTCATAATTGTTTGAGAGGTGAATTGGTTGTTTGGATTTAAAAAGCGAATTGCGTTTAGAGCTGGGCTTAAAATAGAAGATAAAATAAAAGAACCTGAAATGATAATTCCAGTTTGAAAAATAGCAAATGAAGTATTTTCCTCTTCAATTTTGTAAACACTTTTCATCAAGTATTTGATGATTTTAAACAAAGCAAACAAGGAACTTATTCCTATCGCAAATGCTAAAAATAATTGTAAAACACTAATAGTTCTCATAATGAAAGTTTAGTTAAAGTTATTTGAATATAAAGCGATATCCCAATTGGACATATCGCGTTGCTGTGGTGATATCATGCCAAGTCGGAATCCTTTGTTTGTAAGTTCTACACCGTAGTGTTTACTGCCGTTTATTGTTTTGTATGAACCATTGCCTACTGGTAAACCCACGCCTAAAATACTGTGTCCATAGGCTTGACTAATCCATACCGAGGCAGCAATATTTAATTTACGTAAAATTGCATAGCCCAATAAACTTCGCGTATCACAATCGCCTTTTAAATTATGTAAAAACTCATACGGTGATTGAACACCTCCTGGGATATTGGGTAAACATGGTTTTCCATCAGCATGATAATCGGCTAGAAAGGAACTGCCTTGCTCATTTTTTATTATTTCTTTACACGAACTTTGATGCACAAGGACATAAGGAATTTCTTGTATAAACGTAATTACCATTTCAGCGGTTTGTAAAGAGTTGAGTTTTTTTGCTTTTGCCTTTTTACCCAAAAGTTTAACAATGGAATCTACTTTGGTATTATCCAATTCATCTAATTTTTTGTATAATTTGTGGTAGTAACTTACAGGATCTTTACTTGTGCTCATGAAGTTTTGATCGGCTGCAGCATGTGCTTTTTGAGTTTCAAAAAACGACTGTACAGAAGTGTTGTATTGGAGTTGATAGGCATTGGTAATAAAATCATACCATCTAATATTTTTACCAATTAAATAGTCGGTATCATTAGAATTTCCACCTTGCTTTTTTACCGCTTTTGGGGGTTCAATTTTTACATTTCCATCCTTTTTTTCAACGGTAGGATCGCTTAAGGTTAATTGGTTAGAAACTAACGCATAAATAAACAAACAAATGAATAAAAAGAATAAAAAATTAAAAGTTTTTTTAAAAAAATTAACTGCAACAAAACGACTTACCAACCATCCAATAGCACTAAAAATAGCAAATTTATATAAACTACTATAGTATAGAGAAACAAAACTTATTAAGAAAATCCAGAATAAAGCGCCCAAGAATATTAAAAACCAATTTTTAGAGTACGAAGGCAATATATTAGTAAATAATGGTGGAGATGCTGCAATAGGTGCATTATTCGATGACGGAATAGTAGCAATAGTCGGATTAGTACTATTTTGATCAACGGTATTCGTTATGATTGCATCCGATTGGTTAACCCCTTCTGATTCTTTAACCGTCTTAGTTACTTCGGAAGGTATTGTTGGTATTTTTATTTTAAATCGAATCGTGCCTTGGATTTCAATGAAGTCTTTTTTGTAATGCAGCTCTGAGTTCGGATCTAATATTATATCACGAATAATAACTTCAAACAAATCGGTATTAAAATGATGTTGCTCAGTTATTGGAATAAAAACTTCTGATCGTCTTTTGAGTTTAGGCAAGCCTAAGGAAATCGATTCGATCCAAAAAAAATCGTGTTTAAAATTTACTTTCGGTTGCGCTGTTTTCCAATAAAATGGATTTAATTTTGATTTACGTGCAGCAATTTTTTCAGTATAATAAAAATCGCCAATTTTCTCTTTTTCAACATCATAATTCTCAATTAATTGCAATGAATCAATTTTGATATAATCCCAATTAAATTCGCGAAAATTATACTTCCCAACATTAAAAAGTAATCCTTTTAAATTGGAAATACCCGTAAACTTCCCTTCAAAACATTTATATTCCATAATTATTTATTGGGATTTTTTTTAATACGTTGTTTAGTAACATTCTCTTTTTCAGTTTCGGATAAGCGGACTTCTACACGTCGGTTCATCGCTCTTCCTTCTGGGGTTTCATTGGTAGTTTTGGGTTCAGATTCCCCTTTTCCAATAGCTTTAACGCGATCGCCTGCAACTCCACCATCAATTAAGTATTGGCGAACTGCCTCTGCACGTTCTTGAGAAAGCTTTAAATTGACTTGATCATCACCCAAATTATCAGTATGTCCAATAATTTCAGCTTTTACTTGTTCATTTTCAATTAAATGCTTCGTTAGGCGATCCAATTCTTCTTTAGAGGAGTTCAGTAGTTTTGCTTTAGATTGTTCAAATTGTACATTAGGTAAACTAACAACGCTAACTTTTGTTTTGGTTGTTTTATCTTCATAAATGATTGTATCTTTTTTAACGATTGTATCGATTTTCTCTTTATTTACTTCGATATAAATTGTATCGTGAATTACGGTAGTTTCAGTGTTTCTCGATTCCGCTTCTTTGTTGCAATTACCTAAAAGTACACACCAAATTAGCCAAAACAAAAGCCCTAGTGCCAAAATCAATGATAAGCAACCACAACCAAATTGTGAACAGCCACTACTTGTACAGCCTGTTGGCAGCATCGGGTTAAAACAACCGGCATTGGTAGGCTGATCATTTATAATCGATGTATTCAATGCTCTTGAAGTAAATCGATTGATTAAGTTTTTGAGCCATGAGTTAAATCCAAAGAAATAGCTAAAAATAGGTTTCATCAAATCTGCAAAGCCTAGTAAGCATCCTTTGTTTTGCGAAAGAGATGTACTGTTTTGATTCGTTTGGGTTAGTTCTACATTGTTTTCATCAAAGCGCCTAACAACCTTGCAATAGGCAGTCCCATTAATTATTCCGTGCTGATTACCAAGATTTGTGGATAAAAAATTAGTATTCTTATTTTGATTTAGTAAGGTTTTTTCAAAATCGAGTATTGATAAATTAGGTTGTTCTGGTTTTAAAAAAAGTAAAATTTCTGAAGCAAAATAACGTCCGTTTTCAGTAGTATTTGAATTAAAATGACACTCAACGGGCATATTTTCACCAACTTGATGAATATAAAATGAATGCTCATCTTGAAGCGAAAGTGGAAATTCTTTTACGGCTTGTGCATCAAAAAGTCGAAATCGGGGTTCTAGTTTTATTCTAGAAATTTTATATGAATGACTAATTGATTCTTTACCTAAATCAACAAATTGACAATGCAATTCCCCTTTATATATGATAACTTCTTCTCTCAATTTATTTAGTGCTGATTGTATTTAAAAACGCTATAGTTGTTAGGTTTACACTTGGTGTTTTATTTGTATTGATTACGGTATTAAACGGTGGGTCTAGGTAATATGATTTTTTTTGCAGTTCTTCATAATATTGTGCAAGTTGTAATTTTTCATACTTTAAACTTAACGCCTGTCTAATTTGATTTTCAGTGGCCTTATAATTTGCTAGAGTCATTTTTAAATAGTGTTCATTGGCTAGTTTGAAATAGGTAAATTGAGGATTGTTAACCAATTGAAATTTAATGATATGACATCGAAGCATGAGGATGCCAAGGATTATTAATAGCATATAAAAACTAGCATGCGTACTATTCAATCGATAGGAGTGAATAATGTACAATTGATTAGCATTATTTTCAATATACTTTTGTAACGCAGTTTCGTTTTTTGCACTCCATTCTACAACAAATTCAATTCTTTGCTTTTTTAATTTATACAACTCATCACGATAAATTGAACTTAGTTCACTATTATATTTTGTTTGAATTTCGGAAATTTTACGATCAATTTTCAAACAATTTAACTTAAAATTATCCTGTAATTGCTTTTGATAATTGATGCGTAATTCATTTCGTTTATCCGAATTTATTTTTGAGGTATAGTGATAATTAAATAAACAATTAAGCGGTAGAACAATAAAAACGAGAATAGTCCCCGTTATGATAACCCGTATAATTGTAGCAAAGGAAAATATTTTGCGCAATTGATTCAGTTGGCCTGTAATTTTTTTACGAATAGAAACCGACGAGTTTGAATTTACTTCAGGGGTTATTTGGGGTGCATTATTGGCATCTATTTCCTCTGGATTTGTGTTATTAGACTTATAGATCGGGTTTTGAATTGTAAAAATTGAAAATCGAATGATATTAATAATGATGACGGCAAATATTACACCTAATGGTGTGGAAATCAAAACATTGTTGGTTAATAGCATGAAAAATTCAAACAATCCTAATACGGCAGCAAGAAAAAGCAATCCAATGTAAATAGCCATTGTATGTATTTTTCGTTGTTCAACTGAATTAATTGAATTCCATAAATTATCCTCTATTCCAAAGAATGTAAAGGTGAAAGAAGAAAATTTATTTTGAAAAAAAGCCATGTAAAATATATTATTGGTTCAAAAATGAATCAGGATTTTTTTCTACTTCTTTTAGTTTATTCTCACCCCATTTATGAACAATTTCAGTAGTGATTTTTTTCTGTTCTTCTAATTTTTCTTCACGTTCATGTTTGGCTAATTCTACATCAGCATAACGGTACTTTTCCATATGAATTAATCCATTGCGCCCTTCAAATAATTTATCTTCTTTGAAAACACCATGTTCAGTTTGAATTTTATGATTGAAATTTTCAACCATATAATCATAAGGTCCTTTGGTCATCATCATTTTAAAAAAGATTGGACCCATTTCTATACACAAGAAAACAAGTAAAATTACCCATGGTATAATTCCACCAATTTCGTGACTAATTTGAATACGTTTTAATAAACCATCATACCCATGAGCTGTTTTTTCATTGTCTTTATAACTTTTTTGTAACTCGTCAGTAAGTTCATTGATTTTTTCATTACTAAGGTCCAGTTGCTTTCTCCAACTTCTAATATCTGCAGCCTTCTGTTGTATGAATTTATCTTTTTCAAGACGTTTATTATCGATATCAGTTTGCATTTTTTTTGCCACGGGACCAAAACCATAAGCTCTTTTATCCTGCATTTCGGCTTGTTGTATAGCAACTAATTTATCTATTTCCCCATCGAAAT
>NZ_JAIXRZ010000045.1 GCF_027484945.1 Flavobacterium sp. | reverse complement strand
TTTATTTCGGCCTATTGTTGACGAGAGCATGATATTATCAACGGCCCCAACACACAATAAATCATCAATATTCATAATTAATGCATCTTGGGCAATACCCTTCCAAACCGATACATCACCGGTAGTTTTCCAATACATATAGGCTAAAGACGATTTTGTTCCAGCGCCATCGGCATGCATAATCAAACAATAGTCATCATCACCCGTTAAATAATCGGGTACGATTTTACAAAATGCTTGGGGAAATAACCCTTTATCTAGGTTTTGAATAGCTTGATGCACCTCTTCTTTAGAAGCCGAGACACCGCGCTGGCTGTAGCGTTGCGAATGATTCGATTGCATAGTTGTGTTGTTGTGGCACAAAGATACTATTTCTAACTCAAGTATCAAGTAAATTTCAAAACTCCAAAAGAGCGAAAACTATGAACCTTAAAAAATGAAATTTACCGTTCGAGTATCAAAATTTCTACCCTTCGATTAGCGTCTTCTTGTTGGCTATTTTGTTCTGGAATTGGGTAAATAGGGCGGGTTGCTCCATAACCTTTAAATGATATCCTTTTACGATTAACCTTGTTTCTCAATAAAAAAGTATAAACCGCTCGGGCGCGCGCCTCTGAAATATAGCCGTATTTATTTTCGGTATCGCAACAAATATGCCCTTGGATTTCGATTTTTAGGGTTGGATTTTCTTCCATTACACATAATAATTCCAATAAAACGGGTTCGCTATTGGGCACAATCTTTGCCGAATGATTTAAAAAATTAATGTGTTCAAGCCTAATTGCGTCTCCTTTTTTTGCAGTTTTTATTTGTTCTTTAAATGTGGGGCCATCCGATTTGGGCAAAGGTTTTTCCACCTCTTTTTGGGGTAGAACTTCCTCATAAATCAACGTTACTCTACGATTTTCCTCTTGTTTAGGTGATTGTTTAAAATCTTCGCCAAATCCGCGAATGACTAAATTTTTCTCAACCTTAATATTTTGCTTAATCAAAAAGTTATAAACCGAATTTACACGGCGTAAGGCTAAGGTATCATTGTAAGCATTTGTCCCTTTCCAATCACAAAAGCCAAACAATTGGGTCACTTTGTAATTCTTACCTTCAGCAATCCAGGAATTTAGCGTTTGCGTCGCCTGTGAATTCAAATCGTACCGATCAAAGTCAAAATATACTTCAACTTTCAATTGAGCTATGATCAAATTTGTAATAAAAAAAAACAAGGTACTAATCAAAAAGCGCTTCATTTTTTTGTAATTAAGAGTTCGACACGTCGATTTTGCGCCGCTTCCTCGGGCGTCTTTTCTGGGATGGGGAATTTAGGCTTTGTAACCCCAAAACCTTTTACCGAAACACGATTGGGATCAACCCCTTCGGAAACTAAAATACGCTTAATTTGGCGCGCGCGCTCGAGCGATAAGTTTTTATAATCCTTACTCACACAACAAATATGGCCTTGAATTTCGATACACAGTTTTGGGTAGTTGTACATTATATTTACCAATTCATCTACCGCATTTTTTGAGCTTGGCATTACAGCAAAAGTGTTCTGATGAAAATTAATATCGCGTAAACGAATTAAAGTTCCCACACGTGCTAATTTGATTTTATCCTCCAAAGTGGCGTTTTCTGGAAAACGCATCGCTTCTTCTTCAATCACTTGAGGTTCGATTGGTTGAGTGGGCACGATTGGCTGTATACCTAAGATTTGATTTTCACGCTCAAAATCTTTAGGCTCGATATACACTATAGTAGCTCTTCGATTGGTTGCTTTATCCTTAGATTGGGCAAAATTCTCTCCAAAACTATGGGCTTTATAGTCCTCTCGTGTGGCTACTTTCCCTTGGACTTGTTGAAATACAAATTCAACCCGTTTGCGCGAAAGCGTATCATTAAATCCCGTTGATCCATCTTCGTCGGTATAACCTTGAATTGCAAGTATTTTGACCTCCCGATGGGTTTGAATCCACTGTTGCAGTTTTTGCGTTTCTTTGGGATTGGATTCAAATTTTCCACTTTCAAAAAAAACCACAAATTGTACTTGTGCCTGGAGGGAAAATCCAAACAAGAAACCGATAAAAATTAAATACTTTTGCATATTCATATAACGAAAATACGGAATTTTTAGTGTTTGTATACTAAAAAACCCACTATTGCTAGTGGGTTCATTTTTTTAGACAATGTAAATCTTATCGGGTGAATAACAATTCGCGGTACTTAGTCAAGGTCCACATTTCATCATCTACCAACAATTCTAATTTATCGCAGTGTTCGCGAATCACATCAAAATACGGTTTCACTTTATCACAATACGCTTCTGCTTGCTTTTCTGCAGAGGGCAAATTATTTGCTTTTTTACGCTCTTCAATCATCGCATCTACATTACTATTGATCCCTTCGATATGCGACGAGATTTCTTTAATTAAGGAAATTTGTTCTTTGGCGATAAGTTCAAAGTCGTTCCCAAAAATCTCTTTCAATCCACGCACATTTTCGATTAATGTATTTTGGTAGCGAATTGCCGTTGGAATCACATGATTGCGCGCAATATCCCCAAGCACACGACCTTCGATTTGAATTTTTTTGGTGTATTCTTCCAATTCAATTTCATAGCGGGCTTCTACTTCAACATGATTCATGATATGTAACTCCTCAAACAACTTCACAGCCTCTTTTGAAACTTTGGCTTTCAAAGCCTTTGGAGTCGTTTTATGGTTACTTAACCCACGTTTTTTTGCTTCTTTTTCCCATGCTTCACTATAGCCATCACCTTCAAACAAAATGTTCTTTGTTTCTTTGATATATTCACGCAGCACATTAAAAATCGCCTCGTCTTTTTTCAACCCTTTTTTCTCAATCAAAGCATCTACTTCAACTTTAAAATCTTTTAACTGTTTAGCAACGATTGAATTTAAAGTAGTCATTGCATTCGCGCAATTTGCCGACGAACCGACAGCACGGAATTCAAATTTATTTCCTGTAAATGCAAATGGTGACGTACGGTTACGATCGGTATTATCCAATAATACATCGGGAATTTTACCCACTACATTTAATTTTAAATCGGTTTTTTCTTCAGGGGAAAGTTTACCATTGGTAACACCCTCCAACTCTGCCAATACTTTGGTTAATTGTTGCCCGATGAAAACCGAAATAATTGCAGGTGGGGCTTCATTAGCTCCCAAACGATGGTCATTACTTGCCGATGCAATTGATGCCCGTAATAATTCTTCATAACGGTAAACCGCTTTGATGGTATTGATGAAAAAGGTTAAAAACTGCAAGTTGCTCATCGGTGTCTTGCCGGGTGCAAGTAAATTTACGCCCGTATCGGTAGCCAAAGACCAGTTATTGTGTTTTCCAGAACCATTCACTCCTTTAAATGGTTTTTCGTGCATTAACACTTTAAAGTCATGACGTTCTGCCACTTTATACATCACATCCATCAACAACGAATTGTGATCAACCGCTAAATTGGTTTCTTCAAAAATAGGGGCCAACTCAAACTGATTGGGGGCAACTTCATTATGACGGGTTTTTACCGGAATTCCTAACAACATACATTCATTTTCCAAATCACGCATGTAATTTAACACCCGTGTTGGAATAGAACCAAAATAATGGTCTTCCAATTGTTGCCCTTTTGCAGAGGCATGCCCCAAAAGCGTTCGGCCTGTTAAATTAATATCCGGACGAGAAGCTGCTAAAGCTGCATCCACAAGAAAATATTCTTGCTCCCAACCTAAAGTAGGGGTAACTTTTTTTACGTTTTTATCAAAATATTTGGCGACTTCGGAAGCAGCTTCATCAATAGCGCTCAACGCTCTCAACAAAGGAGTTTTATTATCTAATGCTTCACCCGTATACGACACAAATACGGTAGGAATGCACAGCGTTGTACCGTAAATAAATGCAGGAGAAGTTGGATCCCAAGCGGTATATCCTCTTGCTTCAAAGGTATTGCGAATTCCTCCGTTTGGAAAAGAAGATGCGTCGGGCTCTTGCTGCACCAACTGACTTCCACCAAACTTCTCTACCGGATCACTACCATCAAATGAAGTTTCAAAAAAAGCATCATGTTTTTCAGCAGTAGTTCCGGTTAGCGGTTGAAACCAGTGGGTATAATGGGTTACTCCTTTTGTCAATGCCCATTCTTTCATCCCCATTGCAATATAGTCGGCCAACTTACGATCAATCTTCGTACCGTATTGTACAGCACCTTTTACTGCTTTGTAAGCCTCTGGAGTCAAAAACTGACGCATCGCTTTGTCGTTAAAAACATTGGAACCAAAAATAGCTGACTTTTTGTCGAGCTCCTCTACTTTAACCGGCTTTCGATTACCGGCAGCTTGTAATGCTTGAAAACGTAATGTTGCCATAAAATGCAATTTAAGTTAGTTATACCCTTATTTTGATGGTGCAAATATATATAATTTTATTTACACTCATAGAATACCCCTATTATTTTAGGGGGTAAATTAATAATGTTAATATTTAAATAAAAAATAATTGATTTTTTAAGGGGCATAGGGAAAGATTTATCTTTGTAAAAAAAAATTATGACCGTCTGGATACTCTTTTTTATCTTAGTGATTGGAATCCTCGCATTAGATTTGGGCGTATTTAACAAAACTCCCCACATTATCAGTTCGAAAGAAGCGGGAAAATGGACGGCACTATGGGCGGCTTTAGCTTTTGCTTTTTCTGGCGTAATTTATGGGCTGTATGGAACGGATTATATTGGAAATCCAACGAATTTAACGCAATCGACTGCCGCTTTAAAATTTATTACAGGTTACTTAATTGAACTCTCGCTAAGTATTGATAACATCTTTGTGATAGCCGTTATTTTTGCCGCATTCAAAATACCTCAAAAATACCAACACCGGGTCTTATTTTGGGGCATTTTGGGAGCTATTGTTTTCCGTGGATTAATGATTGGATTTGGCGTCACTCTTATTCACCAATTTGCATGGACGACTTATGTGTTTGGTGGCTTCTTAATTTTTACCGCTATAAAAATGTTGTTTTCTAAAGAAGAAAGCGCGTTTGATCCAAAAAAATCGACGGTATATAAAATCATTGGTAAGTTTATTCCTATTACCTCTGAACATGATAAAGAACGATTCTTTATTCGAACCCACAACGGTAAAAAAGCGGCAACTCCTTTATTTGTTGCACTTTTAATAATTGAAGTAATGGATGTATTGTTTGCGGTAGATAGTGTTCCTGCAATTCTATCGATTACTTCTGATCCCTTTTTAGTATTTAGTTCGAATATATTTGCTATTCTCGGTTTGCGTTCAATGTATTTTTTCTTGGCCAATATGCTCGAGAAATTTAGTTATTTAGAATATAGTTTAATTATCATTTTAACCTTTGTTGGTATAAAAATGATTGCACACGATTACATGCACCTCCCTGAATGGGCCTCCTTAACTTTTATTGTTATTTGTTTAGTGGGCGGCGTTTTGTATTCGCTCTATGCAAACCAAAATGCGATAAAACAACATCCTTCTCGTGATGAGGAATAAGCATAAAAGGTAAAGGCCATCTATACCGATGACCTTTAACAACAACAAACAAACTACAACTTCTAACTTTATTTACTTTAACTTTTTCACCTCAGCACACCCAAAGTCATGAATTACCTTTTGGTAATCGGCATATTTTTTTGTGGATTGCAAACTGTGTTTCCCAAAATAGCCAGGCACAATTACAATTCTAAAAACTTGATTAATTCTATAATTGGATGAAACCCCAGCTAAGTCAAATCCGTGCATGAATAAATTCACATCATATTTGGTAAAATCAAAATCATATCCAAAATCGAGTGTTCCATCGCCAAAATAATAGGTCTCTGGCATTAATTTCCACACATCTGTTCCATTTACAACACCCGAGAGTCGGTATACCAATACCATATCTGAACTATAAATGCTATGGGGCAACACAACCAAACTACTAAAATTATTTCCTGTTGTAAATGAACGGTTCACTTCAAAAACTTCACTAATCGTATCGTTATCAATCGTATTAGCAGGAACTTCATTTACGGTACAACTTTGTAACCCTATCATTCCGATAAAAGCAACTAATAATGTAATTTTTTTCATAATAGATAATTTAAAAATAAATGATCAAACTTATGAAATCCTAACCAATAGTCGTGCCAAAAAAAATGTGCTAAAAAAAAAGCTCCGAGAATTCGGAGCTTTTTGATTATTTTTTTATAACTTTAATTTGATACAGTTCGGAAGCTGTTTTTATTTTTACTACATAAACACCTTGTGCTAGCGATGTAAGATCGGGTTTTGTTGCAACTACCTTACCCAGTAAATCAACAACCGTTAGTGATTGAATACTAGCAGGTGACACACCAACTATTTCAAACATTCCAGAAGTAGGATTAGGGAGTAATTGTACTTTATTAGTTGAATACTCGGGCAGACTTAAGACCGTAAACGGAATACAATCTGAAACATCAATACATCCGTTAGTCGTTAAGCGCACAGCATAAACACCATCAACTGAAGGAGTGAATATTTGATTGGTTGCTCCTAAAATTGGCGCATTATTGTTATTGCAATCCAGCCATTGGTAAGTTGTTCCGGTAGCTGTTCGATCTGCAGTTAACGTTGTCGAGGTTGCCGTAACGTTTGTAGTAAAAACATTCTGTGAATCTGAAATCATGATTGGTATCGTAATCGTATCGGTCAGATCGGGATCACAAAATTGATTGGTCACCGTTAAAGTAACCATTTTCATCCCGGGACAAGTAAACGTATGAGTCGGACTCTTAACCGAGGTGTTTGGACTTCCATCACCAAAATTCCAATCAGACACATCATAATTTGAACTACCGTTTACAAAATTAACCGTAGCACCCGATGTTGCGGGATCATAATCGGGTTGTAAAGGGAAATAGGCGAATGCCGCTTGCGGATTTAAACACCGTTGAAAATCCATAAATCGAACAGATGTTGGAGTCCAAACCGAATTGACCAGGTCGCCTGACACATCTAAAACCGGAATTTTATGTGCGGGATCAAACCATTGATATGAAACTGTAGTTCGATCTGTAGTTTGCGGTGTTCCGTTTGCAGTTATTGTAGTGCTTTGTACGAGCGTTGACTTTAATTTTAAAACATTAGCAAACGTTCCGTAGGGTGTCACCAACGTCCCCCAACCGACTACTTCGTTGGTTCGTTGCCCCGTAGCATTGATTTGCACTGGAAAACCCAACGCGGTTAAATCGGTATTTATTGCAAACGGATTAGTAGCCGTTGCACCAAAAGTCATCGGAAATTGATAAATATCATCGGGATCTGTATAGGAAACAACGAAAGGAACAGTAGATCCATTGGCGGTAACTTGCGCCCCAATCATTTTATTTTGCAAGGCTGAATTGGTTTTATTTAAATGGCTAATCACATTAGCAAGTCCTAAGCCTTGCAGTACAAGTCCATCACTAAGCTTTGCCGCTAAATTGAAGTTGGCGTTAAACTGCGTATTGCAATTAAAAATAAATCCGTTTAAAAAACACCAAACCGTTTTATAACCACTCGAATTAGGATTAGTCCATTGTGTCGTTTCTTGGGTATCGGGTACTAATGCACTATAATCCCATGCAAAATTAGTTCCCGTTACTTCATAATCCAGTTGCAAAGCAGCAGCAGTAGGTGTTGTTATAAAAAACGAATCTCCTGCGGAAGCAAAATTTGCTGAAGTATACGTAGCTTGTCCATTGACAACAGCGCTAATTAATCCAACAAATAGTATTATTCTTTTCATACATTTCATATTTACAACAAAGCTATAAAACATTTTGGAATAGACAATTCCATTGATAACCAATTGAAAATAAAAACCTACGTTAAGCAAAAGCATGATTTAAATCATATTTTATTCAAACAAAACCATTTAATTTTAGAATTCAATTTAAGGTAAGAGCCTATGAAAAAATCTAAAATTCTAAACGAAATAGGAGCGGTTTTGCAAGAGTACAAACACCATATTGAAGATTCAATTTCGCGATACAAATTGGCGGCTGAAAGGGATGATGATGATACAACAGATCCAGAGGACTTATCCCATCAAGCGGAAGCAGCTGACTTACTGTTGCGTTTTGAACAGTTACTTTCGGAGACGCATAAGCAAGAATTGTTTCTTTCCAAGCACACGAAAGATAAACCCAATTGCATCGCTCCAGGTGCTTTGGCGGTAACTAAATCGCATTACATTTACATCGGCATTTCCGTGCCGCCATTTAAATTTAACGGTAAAACAGTAATAACTCTGAGTGAAAAAGCACCGGCATACCATAATATGCAAGGAAGAAAAAGGGGAGAAATGCTGGAACTTGGCGAATACAACAATAGAATAATTGCGGTAGTGTAGAACAATTATCGAACAGGAATAAAAATTTGCTCTTCAGAGTCGGCAGCGTTTTTTTTATATTTTTCCCCCAATAACTCAAACTGTATACGGTTTTCCCAAACCAATCCAAACTTGGGGAGCCACTGGGTATAGATGTTTCGAAAAAAAGCAGCTGCATCTGAACCATCACCACTATAGGTAAAAACAGCATATTGCCCTGCAGGAATAGTTAACACTTGCATCCCAACTGGAATAAAATCTACTGTTGCCACTTCAAGGGCTGCCCATTTTTCAAAAGGCATATTGGGTGCAAAATTGTAGGTATCGGGGTTCACTTGAACGTGAAATAAGACTTCAGAAACTGGATTTGGAATTTCATACCGACGCGGCATAAAAGTGCGCCACAAATCGTCTACCCTATACGTTTCAAGCGTCATTGACAGGGAAATGCCAATCAATTGTATCTCGGGAAGCCAACGAATTTCAGGCTGCATTACTTTCGTTTGTCAAAAAACAACTTCACCCCTTTAAAAGCGCTCAAAGCAAAAAGCGCATACAATAGGAGTCCCACAAGAACGAAATAATGGCCGTTAGTGACTCCCGAAGCGGCTAAATAATGATAATACGAAATCCCTAAATAATTAATATAAAGTGTACCTGGTAAGGCAATTGCGGTCATTAAACGCATTGCCCAGAGCACTTCATTCTTCCCGTGGCAAGCAATATACCCTACAACAACTACTGTTACGGGAATGGCCAATTTGGGTAAATCTGACGCTAATGGCAAAACATAAAACGCTACTAAGGGCACTACTAACATTGTATGGACCATCAAATACGCAAATGAAAGCACATCCATGCCCATCGGACGGTGTTCTTTTAAATAGGCTTTTATCGCAGCGCGCACTTCATCTTCCGTAAATCCATCCCGGACCAAAAATCGTATGGTATTGGTATAGGTGTAATTTTTTGACAGGTAATGTGCTACTTCTTGATGTAAATCTTTTTGCATGATTTTATTTATTAAAAAACACGTAGGAACGTCAACCTTACTTTATAAAAAAATTACATATTGCGTCGGTACTGTCCGCCCACCTCAAACAATCCAGAAGTAATTTGTCCAAGTGAACAATACTTCGTAGCTTCCATTAAATGATCAAACATATTTCGATTATTAACGGCTGCTTCTTGAACCTGAGCAATTAATTCTTTTACTTTTACACCATGCGCATTGTGAAGATTCTCTAAAGTTTGAATTTGCAGTTGTTTTTCATCTTCTGTAGCACGAATCACCTCTGCAGGTAAAACCGTAGGTGAACCTTTGGAACTCAAGAATGTATTAACACCTATAATGGGATATTCTCCAGTATGTTTCAACATTTCATAATGCAAACTTTCTTCTTGTATTTTACTGCGTTGGTACATTGTTTCCATAGCACCTAACACCCCTCCACGTTCCGTAATTCGATCAAATTCGGCTAAGACCGCTTCTTCTACTAAATCGGTTAATTCTTCAATGATGAATGAACCTTGAATGGGGTTTTCATTTTTCGCTAAACCTAACTCTTTATTGATAATTAACTGAATTGCCATTGCACGACGCACCGACTCTTCGGTAGGAGTTGTGATTGCTTCATCATAGGCATTCGTATGTAACGAATTGCAGTTATCATAGAGGGCATATAGGGCTTGTAATGTAGTTCGTATATCGTTAAAATCAATTTCTTGTGCGTGTAATGAACGACCCGAGGTTTGAATATGGTATTTCAACATTTGAGCGCGTTCATTGGCCCCATATTTGAATTTTAAGGCTTTTGACCAAATTTTACGGGCTACACGACCAATCACCGCATATTCTGGATCAATACCATTGGAGAAGAAAAACGAAAGGTTCGGACCGAATTCGTTTATATTCATCCCACGGCTTAAGTAATATTCTACATAAGTGAATCCGTTGGCTAAAGTGAACGCCAATTGGGTAATTGGATTTGCGCCTGCTTCGGCAATATGGTATCCCGAAATCGAAACCGAATAAAAATTACGAACATTTTTTTGAATAAAATATTCTTGCACGTCGCCCATCAAACGCAAAGCAAACTCAGTTGAAAAAATACAGGTATTTTGCGCTTGATCTTCTTTTAATATATCGGCTTGTACCGTACCACGAACTTGCGCTAAGGTTTGTGCTTTGATATTGGTATAAACTGCCGCATCCAAAATTTGATCTCCGGTAACACCCAACAACAACAATCCCAAACCATTATTTCCTTCAGGTAGTGCACTTCCTTTTTCGGGATAGAAAGGGTTATAGGCTCTTCCGTCGGCACAAATATAATGCGGGCGCGCTAGTCCATTTGCCTCATATTGTGCTTTCAATCGTGCTTCTACCAAATGTTCAAGTCCGTTTTCACGAATATACTTTTCACAGTTTTGATCAATAGCGGCATTCAAAAAGAACCCGAGCAGCATAGGTGCTGGTCCGTTAATGGTCATAGAAACCGATGTCGCTGGATGACTCAAGTCAAACCCCGAATATAATTTTTTCGCATCGTCTAAACAACAAATCGAAACCCCTGCGTTTCCAATTTTACCATAAATATCGGGACGGTGATCGGGATCATTTCCGTAAAGCGTTACCGAATCAAATGCCGTTGATAATCGTTTAGCGGGCATTCCCAAACTCACATAATGAAAACGACGGTTGGTTCGTTCGGGTCCACCCTCTCCTGCAAACATACGGGTAGGATCCTCTCCTTCGCGTTTAAACGGATACAATCCAGAGGTAAATGGAAATTCACCGGGAACATTTTCTTGTAAACACCACCGCAACAAATCACCCCAAGCCTTGTATTTAGGTAAGGCAATTTTTGGAATTTGCGAATGGGATAAACTTTCGGTATGCGTTTGGATTTTAATTTCTTTATCGCGCACCATAAAGCTGTACACCGGATTTTTATATTGGTTAACTTTTTCTTCCCAAGTTAACAAAACTTCCCAGTTGAAGGGATCTAAGTTCATTTTAACCCGGTCAAATTCTTTCTCTAAAAGGAGTACCAACTGTTGCGCATCGTCAGCAGTCGGTAAATTAACTTCAAGACCTGACTTAGTCATTACAGGGGCTTGACCACTTACGGATTCAATCGTTTTATAAATACCGTATAATTTTTGAGCCACTTCTACTTGAACCGATACCGTTTGGTCATAGCCACGGTTATTTTCGGCAATTTCAGAAAGATAACGGGTACGGTGTGGTGGAATCACATAGATTTTCTCGCTCATTTCGCGTGTAATTGCAAACGTCGATTGGAGTTCCGATCCTGTTTTTGCAACTATTTTATCCATGATCGCCTTATAAAGCGCATTCATTCCGGGATCGTTAAACTGTGAAGCTATAGTGCCAAAAACCGGCATAGTATCGGGATCGGCATCCCACAAATTATGGTTGCGTTGGTATTGTTTTTTGACATCGCGAATGGCGTCTAATGCGCCCCGCTTATCAAATTTATTTAAGGCGACTAGGTCGGCAAAATCCAACATATCAATTTTCTCCAATTGAGTAGCGGCACCAAACTCAGGGGTCATTACGTATAACGAGACATCGGAGTGATCTAGAATTTCGGTATCACTTTGACCAATTCCTGAAGTTTCTAAAATAATTAAATCATAACGTGCGGCTTTCAACACTTCAATCGCTTCGGCCACATATTTTGACAAGGCTAAATTCGATTGACGGGTTGCTAACGAACGCATGTACACGCGAGGATTGTTGATTGCATTCATTCGAATTCGGTCGCCTAAGAGTGCGCCACCCGTTTTACGTTTGGATGGATCAACCGAAATTAACCCTATGGTTTTCTCTGGAAAATCAATTAAAAAACGACGAACCAACTCGTCAACCAATGATGACTTCCCTGCACCTCCAGTTCCGGTAATCCCCAAAACAGGAATGGAGATCTCTTTATTTTTTTCATGAATAGTCGCTAAGGTAGATTTGGCAACTTCAGGATAATTCTCTGCAGCCGAAATCACACGGGCAATGGCACACGGATTTTTGTAAGCCAACTCATTAAATTCTTCATTTAAAACATCACCTACAGGAAAATCTGAGCGTTGTACTAAATCATTAATCATTCCTTGTAATCCTAAAGCGCGACCATCATCGGGTGAATAAATACGCGTGATCCCATAGGCTTGCAATTCGGCAATCTCTTCTGGGAGAATTACACCACCTCCACCGCCAAATATTTTAATATGGCCAGCACCTTTAGCTTGCAACAAATCATACATGTATTTGAAATACTCATTATGTCCGCCTTGATAAGAGGTCATAGCGATGGCATTAGCATCTTCTTGAATGGCTGTATTGACCACCTCTTCTACACTTCGATCGTGACCTAAGTGAATTACTTCACAACCGGTTGCTTGGATAATCCGACGCATAATATTAATTGAGGCATCGTGGCCATCAAATAATGAAGCAGCCGTAACAATTCTTACTTTATTTTTAGGGATGTAGGGATGAACTTGTTCCATTAGTACAACGAAAAGAAATTTTAAGTGCGCAATTTACGAATATTATAAATGGTATTGCATGCGGTTTGGTAAAATAAAACCATGTTTTAGAGTTCCGCAAAAAGCTATCAAAAGCATTGAAGCAACCGACGAAAACCAAATGCATTTTTTTATTTTAGTTGAAATTTAACTCGTTATAGCAAATCCATTGCGTTTTTTTTACAATGATAAAATTTTAAAAATCAATAACATAGAAATAACAATCCATTAACAATGTCCAATCATTTATTGTCGGATATTTGTATTGAAATAATGATATTATTTGTTTGGTTTAGGTTAGTTAGGAAAAAAGCCGGTACTCGAATTGAATACCGGCCTTTTTTTATCCCATTAATTGAGCCATTTGCTGTTGTAATTTTTGGGCTTCTGCTCGGGCTTTTTCTGCAAAATCGGTTCCTGATGAAGCATATATAATTGCTCTAGAAGAATTAATCAACAAGCCAACATCCTTATTTTTACCATAATGCCAAACGGCTTCCAAACTTCCGCCTTGTGCGCCCACTCCGGGCACTAAAAGAAAACTATCCGGAATAATTTGACGTATATCGGCCAAATAGTCCGCTTTAGTCGCACCAACCACATACATAAGGTTTTGACTGTTCGCCCAAGTTGTTGCTGTAGCCATCACTTTTTTATACAACTCTTGATTATCAATCCATTGCGTTTGAAAATCAAAAGCACCCGCATTAGAGGTTAGCGCTAATAAAATTGTATGTTTATTGGGATAGGCCAAAAAGGGTTCAACAGAATCTTTTCCCATATAGGGCGCCACTGTAACTGCATCAAAGTTCATCCCTTCAAAAAACGCTTTAGCATAGCGGCCCGAAGTATTCCCAATATCACCCCGTTTTGCGTCGGCGATTGTAAATTGTTCGGGATAATGGCTATTCAAATAATCGATTGTTTTTTGCAACGCGATCCAACCCTTCACCCCATAGGCTTCATAAAATGCGGTATTGGGCTTATACGAAACGCATAGATCGTGAGTTGCATCAATTATCGCCTTATTAAATTCAAAAATCGGATCTTCATGAGTTAATAAATGGCTTGGAATTTTATCCAAATCAACATCTAAACCGATACAGAGAAAGGATTTTTTGGCATGAATTTGATGAATTAAACTTTTTGTATCCATAATAAAGGGACTTTAACTAAAAAAATCCAACAACGGGTTGGATTTCAATTGTTTTAAAACACTTCGCTCTCTTTTAGTTTTTCGGTATTGGCAACCAATTGTAGTTCGTCAATAAATTTTTGAATTGCTCCATTCAATACACCATCCATATCAAAAACATCCATCCCAATTCGGTGATCAGTGACCCGTCCTTGGGGGAAATTGTAGGTTCGAATTTTTGCTGAACGGTCACCCGAACTTACTTGAGAGTTACGTTTTTTGGCATCTTCTTCTTGCTTTTTGGCTAATTCCATTTCATACAAGCGGGAACGTAAAACCGACAGTGCCTTGTCTTTATTTTTATGTTGTGATTTTTCGTCTTGGCATTGGGCTACTAAACCGGTAGGGATGTGTGTCATTCGCACTGCCGATTTGGTTGTATTAACCGATTGCCCTCCAGGACCCGACGAACAAAAGAAGTCGATTCGCACATCGTTCATATCAATTTGCACATCAAACTCTTCCGCTTCGGGCAAAACCATGACCGTAGCCGCAGAAGTATGGACACGCCCTTGCGTTTCTGTTTTAGGCACACGCTGAACCCGGTGTACACCAGCTTCAAATTTTAGAGTACCGTAGACATCTTCTCCCGTCACTTCAAATATTACCTCTTTAAATCCACCCGAGGTCCCTTCGTTAAAATCAACCGTAGACGTTCGCCAACCCCTACTCTCGCAGAATTTTGTATACATACGGTATAAATCGCCTGCAAACAACGAAGCTTCATCACCACCGGTACCGGCGCGAATTTCTACCATTACGTTTTTGGCATCTTCTGGATCTTTGGGTATAAGCATGAATTTAATCTCCTCTTCGAGTTGGGGTAACCGTTCTTTGGCTTCATCCAACTGCATTTTGGCCATTTCAACCATTTCTGCATCCGAACCGTCGGCTAAAATTTCGTTTGCTTCATTCAAATTATCGGTCAAACGAACGTATTCATCGCGTTTTTCTACTAACGCTTTCAGGTTTTTGTATTCCTGATTTAATTGCACATAACGCTTTTGATCGGCGATAACATCCGGTTGAATAATCAAATCGGACACTTCGTCAAATCGTTGTTTTACATATTGTAAACGCTCTAACATAGTTTGATACTCCTTTTTTTGGTTTGCAAAAATACAATAAAATGTGATTTCTCTTCTATTTATTTCGTTCGGATTCATAGGAAATTGAAATGCATTTCTATAAAATTTGTAGTATTGTAAAAAATATACCATTGAAGTATTTCATCAGTTTACTAGTCGTTGCTTTCCTATTTTTAGGATGTAATAAAACTACCCAAGAAACACAATGGTTGTTGGGTTCGTGGTGCAACATAACACCAAAAATGCGCTATTATGAAAACTGGACCTTAACCGAAAATTCGGATTTGGCAGGGGAATGTTTTGTAATACTAAAATCGGATACCGTTTTTTTTGAACGAATGCAATTGAAAAAAACTAAAAACGGTTGGGATTATAACGTAACCGTTCGCAATCAAAACCAGGCAAAAGCAATAATTTTCTCGTCAACTTGTATAACCGCAGATTCCTTAGTATTTGAAAATAAGAAGCATGATTACCCGAATCGAATCGTTTATAAAAAAATTAGCAACGATCAACTTGTAGCTCGTATCTTTGGAATTCAAAACGGGAAACCGACAACCGAGGTTTTTCCAATGAAAAAAGTCTATCCATGAGAAAAAAATTGTTGTTTTTATGTATTTTAGGAATCCTAATGGTTTCCTGTAAAAAGTATGATGCCTTTGGAAAAGAAATTCGATTTGAAGAATTGAATAAAGCGTCTTTTTTGGAAGGAAATTGGGAATATGAAGATTCGATAGGTACTTTACAAATGCAGTGGAAAGCCGCTAATGATAGTACATTTTCTGGGGTTTGTTATTTTATGAAAGGTGAAAAAAAAGACACTTTACATCGTGAAACCATAGAACTGCAGGAAGTAGAAGACCATTTATTGTATACTACAACGGTTGCAGGTGAAAAAGGAGAAACTCCATTAACGTTTCAGCTTACCAAAAATACAGATAGTGTCGTGCTTTTTGAAAATCCCAAAAATGATTACCCTGCCAAAATCGAATTTCGTTTACAAAAGAATGGTCAAATCAAACAAACGGAAAGCGGAAAATTTTTAAAACAACCGAAATCACAAACCTACAGTTGGACGAAAGCCAAGGAAAAAAAGTAGCCATACTATATCACCTCAGTTTTATGGACTAGTTCAATACCAGTTAACGCAGAATTTTTGTGAAAGATTATTGCCTTCATTTTTTACAAAAAAAAGATAAAAAAATCCCGAAGTCAACCACTTCAGGATTCATCTATTTTTTTCTAATTAGAAGCTAATCTCCGACCCAAACAACTAATTTTGCTTGATCGGAATATTTGCTAAAATTTCGAGCAAATATTTCCAAAATTTTTGGGAGGAAGAAATTGATGCCCGTTCGTCTGGACTGTGTGCACCGTGAATGGTCGGTCCAAATGAAATCATGTCCATATTCGGGTAGTTGGTTCCTAAAATACCGCATTCTAATCCAGCGTGACAGGCTACTACATTGGGCTTTGTCCCGTTTTGTTTTTCATAGATATCCACGAGTACCTTTAGAATCTCAGAATTCACGTTGGGGGTCCATCCAGGATAACTTCCGCTAAAATTGACTTCGCAACCCATTAATTCAAAGGCTGAACGCAAGGCATTGGCTAAATCAAATTTTGAAGTTTCCACAGAAGAACGCGTCAAACATTGAATGGTGATTTGACCTTCCTTCACAATCACACGTGCGATATTATTAGAAGTTTCTACTAAATCGGCCATTGTAGCGCTCATTCGATATACCCCGTTATGAGCCGCATAGATAGCGCGGAGTAACCCTTCTTGCACTCCTAAATCCATGATTTTAGTGGGTAATTCCGATTTTTCAATTAGAATTTGTAGCTTGGGTTCGGTAGTGCTGAATTCTGCTTTGATGTCGTTGATGACTTCTTGCATTTCAAATTCAAAAACTTCATCATACATGGAGGCAATAATCACTTGGGCAACGCTCTCTCTCGGAATGGCATTACGCAAACTCCCCCCATTGATTTCAGCGATTTGCAAACCAAAATTTTCAAACCCATCAAACAACAAGCGGTTCATGATTTTGTTGGCATTCCCCAAACCTTTGTTGATATCCATTCCCGAGTGACCGCCGTTTAATCCTTTGACAGTTATAGTATAACCTGAAGATCCTTCGGGAACCTCTTCTTCATTGTAAACGCGTGTGGCCGTAACATCTACCCCACCTGCACAACCAATATCGATTTCATCGTCTTCTTCGGTATCGAGATTTAATAAAATTTCCCCTTGAAGAATGCCTCCCTTTAAATTCAAAGCGCCCGTCATTCCTGTTTCTTCATCAATCGTAAAGAGTGCTTCAATAGCAGGGTGCGGAATATCTTTACTTTCTAGAATAGCCATAATAGCAGCTACACCTAAACCGTTGTCGGCACCTAAAGTAGTTCCGTTGGCACGAACCCAATCGCCATCGACATACATTTGAATGCCTTGGGTATCAAAATCAAAAACGGTAGCATTATTTTTTTGGTGTACCATGTCCAAATGCGCTTGCATCACAATCGGTTTACGGTTTTCCATGCCGGGAGTGGCCGGTTTTCGAATGAATACATTTCGGATTTCATCTTCAAAGGTCTCTAAACCCAATCGATTCCCGAAATCCTTCATAAATTCAATAACCCGTTCCTCTTTTTTTGACGGGCGAGGCACCGCATTTAAATCGGCAAATTTATTCCAAAGCGCTTTAGGCTCTAGATTTCTAACTTCTTGACTCATCTTAAATAATTTTGAATTTCCGTTTTAGTTGGTCGAAAAACGAAGTCCAAAGTTACAAAGAATGTTGGCTGTAAAAAGGCATTCGCGTACATTTACCTAAAAATATTTTACCTTGAAAAAACATCCATTTTTCGGTTGGATTAGTTTACTTATACTTGTGCTTCTCGTGCAATGGATTGCACTGTATCCCGATGTTGTAGAACGTATCTATAGCAATGGGTTTTATGAATGGTGGGATAGCATTGTGCGTGGATTTTTTTCCAACTTTTTATTTTCAGTGGGCGATGTAGTGTATGCAATCGTACTCGTAGGAGTAATCGTTTACTTTATTCGATGGAAAAAAACAATCGGGAGCGAAAAACTAGGCCATTTAGGTTGGTTTTTTGCCGTTTTTTATTTTTTCTTTCAACTGAGTTGGGGGCTGAATTATTACCGGCAAACCCTCGTATCAAAATGGGAATTGAACCCAAAATATTCCACCCCTGAGCTGCAAAAATTCACTGCGCAATTGATTAGAAAAACAAATGCAATACAGCTACAAATTACCCATAATCCAAATCAAAAAGTTGTAGTACCCTATTCAATTGATACATTACGGGCTCAAGGTATTGTAGGTTACCGCATTTTGCACAAAAAACATCCCGAAATTCAATATGGTAACCTTTCGGTGAAATCGAGTTTATGGAGAACACCGCTTTCTTACATGGGCTTTTCTGGATATTTGAATCCATTTACCCATGAAGCACAAGTAAATACATTAATGCCATTGTATGCCCAAGGCAATGTGATTTGTCACGAAATGGCTCATCAAACGGGAATTGCAAGTGAAAGCGAGTGTAACTTTATTGGATTTCTAGTAGGCTATCACCATCCTAATGTGTATTTTCGATACAGTGCCTATACTGCAGCACTGCGGTATTGTATGAATGCATTAGCCAAACAAAATCCTGCCGTTTTTGAAGAATTTCAATTAAAAATCCACCCTGGCATAATAGCCAATTTTAAAGAAAGTGAACAATTTTGGAAGCAATACGACACTTTTATTGATCAAGGGTTTCATGGTTTTTATGATCGTTTTCTTAAAATGAACCAACAAAAAGACGGCATGGAAAGTTATAGCAAGTTTGTGGGGTTAATGCTTTCGTATTTTCAAAAAAATCAGCTAGCGCTGTAAGTGAATTTAAGGCTAAGTGTGTTGGACTACGCTTTAAAAAATTGGCACTTGAATCATAGCCCCGGTGGTAGCAAGCTACCCCGCCAAAGCCGCTAGGCTGGTGTGTAGCGCGGACGACGGAAAGGTACTTTAGTGAACGAAAAACGGAAGCTTCAAATAAAAAAGAGTACCTTGTAACAAAATCAGATTGATAAGGACTAACACCTCATGAGTGATTCATTAGAAAAATCCTTTGTAAAGCAGCTAACGGACAATCAAAATATTGTCCATAAAATTTGTCGTTTGTACACCAACAACGCCGATGCACACCATGATTTATTTCAAGAAATCACCATACAACTTTGGAAAGCCTTCCCAAAATTTAGAGGAGAAGCAAAATTTTCAACTTGGGCTTACCGAGTAGCATTAAATACTGCAATTACCTTATACCGTAAAAATACACGAACGGTTACAACCGTTGATTATGAAAAAGCAAGCTACTTTATTCATCAAGAAGATTACAATCCCGAAGAAGAAGAACAACTCAAATTGATGTATCAAGCGATCCACCAATTGAACGATATTGAAAAAGCCTTGATATTTATGTATTTGGAGGATAAAGATTACACTGAAATCGCAGAAACTTTGGGAATTACTGAAGTCAATGCCCGTGTAAAAATGAACCGTATCAAAGGAAAATTGAAAAAAATATTAAACCCATAAGTGGCCATGGAAGAATTGGATTTACTGAAAAAAGATTGGAATAAGGAAAACCCTTATCCGCAACTGCAGGAAGCGGATATTTATAAAATGCTCCATAAAAAATCCTCCTCAATTGTAAAATGGATTTTGATTATCAGTATTTTAGAAGTATCATTATGGACCGTGATTAGTTTTTGCTTTAATAGCGATGAGTATTTAATCAACAACCATTCGGAATTTATGATTCCTTATTTTCAAGCCCTAACGGTATTGAACTTTATCGTTACTGGAGTTTTTATTTTTTTATTTTACAACAATTACAGAACTATTTCTGCATCCAACGCTACAAAAAAATTGATGGCCGATATTGTGCGCACACGACGTACCGTAAAATATTACGTAGGTTACAATTTGGGAATATTAGTTTTAAGTATAATTTCTGGTTTTGTTATGGCAATTATGGTTAATCCTACTATTGCACACGATCTTGAACACAATACAAGAATAATGGTGATTACTATAGTCGTAATGATCGTATTTTTACTCATATTTTTTGCTATAGCGGCCTTATTTTATTATTTGATTTACGGAACTTTAATGAAACGATTATACCGTAATTATAAAGAACTTAAAAAAATTGATTTGTAATGAAAGTTGGATTAATACGCTTGTTTTTAGCACTTTGCATAAGTTGTTGTGCGCAAACACCTAAAACGCTACTTTGGAAAATTTCGGGAAATGGATTAAAGGAATCGTCGTATTTATTTGGGACAATTCACATGACTTGTGACGCCACCTTAAAACCGAAAGTGATGGCATCATTGGAAGCCACCCAACAGTTGTGCTTAGAGTTGGATATGGATGACCCCTCACTTCAAATGGTCATGATGACGGGAATGAATATGAAAAATAATAATCGGTTGGATTCGCTACTAACACCTAAAGAATTTCAGGAAGTAGATACGTTTCTAAAAGCAAATTTGGGATATTCAGCCAAAATGATGAATACAATTAAACCGTTTATGATAACAGCTATGTTGTACCCCAAAATGTTGGATTGTCCGATGCAGTCGGTTGAGCAAGAGTTGATGAAGGTCAGCAAAGCACAAAAAGAAGACGTTATTGGGTTAGAAAAAGTGCTTGAACAAATGGCGGTTTTTGATCAAATTCCATATAAAGACCAAGCGTTAGAGCTTCATCAATTGGCACAAAAAGGAATTGCAACGCAAGATACCGAAACCAAAAAAATGCTCGACTTATATGCACAAGAAGATCTGGATGGTTTGATGCAGTTGTTTTCGAATTCTGAAAGTCAATTTTATAGTAAATTTGAAGACGATCTTTTAGTAAAACGAAATAAAAATTGGCAAGAACGAATCCCAAAAATCATCCAATCTAAACCTACCTTTATCGGTGTAGGAGCAGCGCATTTGGGAGGTAAAAATGGTATGATTCAATTATTAAAAGACTTAGGTTATACCCTAGAGCCTATCTTTTAAACTACCAGCGACGCAATTCGTTTAACTTTTCTTGTTCTTCCAAAACTTCATTTGGAATAACTTTCAAAAAAGACGGATGTTGTTCGATGGCGAATTCAATTTTTTCTACGATTTGTTCGATGGTTTCGTTATCATAATCAATTTGCAGCGGTTCTTTGATAATAAACGACTGTAAGATGTTTTTCTTTTTGATGCGCAATCCTTTTTTATCAAAAGATCTTCGAAATCCATCAATAACAATGGGCACAACAATCGGTTTATGGGTTTTAATTATATGCGCGGTTCCTTTACGTACCGGTTTAAACGATTTGGTTGTTCCTTGTGGGAAGGTAATCACCCAACCGTCTTCTAATGCTTTCATGATATTATCGGTATCATTAGGATTGACCGCTTTTTTTTCGTTAATATCCTTACCGTCTGCACGCCAAGTCCGCTCAACCGTAATTGCACCGGCATAGGCCAAAATTTTTGGCAGCAAACCCGACCGCATGGTTTCACTTGCTGCAACGTAGTATATATTCAATTTGGGTTGCCACAAATAGCCAACGTTTTTGATGTTATCATTGCGCCCGCTTAAACTGGCATTAAATACGTGAAACATAGCCACAACATCCGCAAAATAGGTTTGGTGGTTGGAAATAAAAAGCACATTGGTGTCGGGCAACTGTCGGATGATTTCAGACCCTTCGATTTGGAGTTCATTAAAACCACGGTACCGGCGATGTGTTAACGTTCCCGCTATACGGATTAACCATTTTTTGAGAAAAAGAAGATGTCCAAATGGATTGCGTTTAAAAAATCCCATACTCTTTTTTAAGGGCTGTAAATGTACCAAAAAATGAAGATTACACCAATTTTTTAAAACTCTCTTTTAATTCACTTAACATCATGGCTGTGGCACCCCAAACTATTTTACCTTCAAGTTGAAAAGCAGGAACTTGTATTTCATGCGCATAAGAAGTCGACAAGGTGGTTTCAATTACATTGTTATCATCCAACAGTTGTGCTAAAGGAACTTCTAAAATTGCTGCAACTTCTTCTTCTTGAAGTACGAAGTTGGGACGATTGGAAGTATAGGCTAAAAAAGGATATACTAAAAAATTGCTGGGTGGTATAAACACCTCTGTATACGCTTTTATAAATTGAACTTCTGGTGGATGTACCCCTACTTCCTCCGAGGCTTCTCGTAAAGCAGTTGCCAAAAAAGTGGCATCTTCGGGTTCAACTTTTCCACCAGGAAAGGCCATTTGCGAAGCATGTACACCGGGATAATTATTGCGTTGAATAAGAACAAAGTGCGTTGCCTCTTGATTGGGATAACACAGCATAAGTACGGCAGCTTTTCGAGCCTCTTGAATGGGTAATCCCGCATAGAGTTCTGATTTTCGTATTGCTGGCACTACTTTTTCATGGGCTTCTATTGCAGGCAAGCGTTGTTCTTGCAATTTTGGCAAAAGCGAAAGAAAGTAATGAAATTCCATAGCCGAATAATAATTTCTAAATTTACCAAAAATTTCTCTGATGTACAGCAAAGAAGAAAAGCAACAATTGAAACGTGAATTTTGGTCGCAGTTTTCCGATAGTTATCCTAAAAAATGGATGCTTTACGACACCCAAATTAAAGATGTTACCTTTAAATTCTTTGTAGATAATTCTGTTGCACGTGTTCAATTGGACATCGAACCGCGTGATGAAGAAAAACGAAAAATTTATTATGAGAAAATGGAGTCTTTGCGAACGCTATTACATGAAGAACATCTTCCGGATGCGCTTTTTGAAAGACACTTAGCATTAGAAAATGGTAAAACGATTAGTCGTGTTTGGGTGGAGTTAAAGGGAGTGAATTTAAACCGAAGAGCCGATTGGGAACAAATTCATCATTTTTTTGCAATTAAAATGATAGCTTTTGAAGCATTTTTTACCGAATACGAAGATTACATACGCGATTTGGATTTGAACACATAACGCAGTATCAAATTGAAATCTTTAAAAAATGATTTGGGCGTGCCCCCGAATATAAAGCGTTGTAAGAAGGTAATTTAATTCGGTGCTTTACTTCGGGGTCGGGTGCTTTGTTACAAGTCCGCGCTGCATTACACTCCGCTGTGGGCTTTCCACTTCGCCCCCTCACGCGGATTATGCACTCATAACTTATAATTTACAATTAACAATTCATAATTTATAATTTCTTTGCACCTTTAAAACAAAAAAAGTCCTTTACAACACTTGTAGAGGACTTTCTAAAAAGAAGGCGGCGACTCGAGTCTTTAGACGAACTGGCGAAGCAATCGACCGTAGGGACACGCCGCACCGATAAAAAAAATGAGGCCCTTCATCAAGAAGGGCCTCACTAAAAGAAGGCGGCGACACGAGCGAAGCGACTGCGCCGCACCTTTAAAACAAAAAAAAGTCCTTTACAACACTTGTAAAGGACTTTCTAAAAAGAAGGCGGCGACATACTCTCCCACAGTAATGCAGTACCATCT
>NZ_JAIXRZ010000063.1 GCF_027484945.1 Flavobacterium sp. | reverse complement strand
TATTCATTCCAACTCTTATTGGGAACACCAAAAAAACGATAAGCAACCATACAATAGCACCAAAATAGTGGTCTTTTAGCCCCGATCGAAGCGGCACCCCAACCAAGGCGCTAGCCGAAGGTTGTGTATAGCGGAGAGCGGGAAGAAACACCCTAAAACGCAGTTAATGCCGCTCCAAAAAAAGAAAAAAAGATAATCCTTTCTATAAAATGATAAAAAACCGTAATTGTCTACCTATTATATTGGTCTATTTTTTGTGATGCAATCGCAATCTATTATATTTGCACTCCAATAAAAACAAAGGAATGATTAATATTACTTTACCTGACGGTTCAATAAAAGCGTTTTCATCGGGCGTGACCCCAATGGATGTTGCTCGAAGTATTAGCGAAGGATTGGCGCGAAATGTAATTTCGGCTTCTTTTAACGGCACCACGGTGGAAACAGAAACCACCTTGACTACAGACGGCGCATTGGTATTGTATACTTGGAACGACCAGGAAGGCAAGAAAGCATTTTGGCATTCGACTTCGCATGTCATGGCACAAGCGTTGCAAGAAATCTATCCCGGGATTAAATTAACCTTGGGCCCTGCAATCGATAACGGATTCTATTATGATGTCGATTTCATGGAACATAAAATCACGGATGCAGAATTCAAAAAAATTGAGGATCGAGTTTTAGAAATTGCCCGAGAGAAACATGAATTCAAAATGCGTTCGGTTTCCAAATCGGAAGCTTTGGCGATTTACAAAGACAATGAATACAAAACCGAGTTAATCTCCAATTTAGAAGACGGAACTATCACCTTTTGTGACCATTCTAATTTCTTTGACCTTTGCCGTGGGGGACATATTCCGAATACTGGCTTGATCAAAGCGATGAAAATAATGAGTGTAGCTGGAGCCTATTGGCGGGGTGATGAAAAGAATAAACAGTTGACTCGGGTTTATGGAATTTCGTTTCCAAAACAAAAAGATTTAACCGAGTATTTGGAGTTATTGGAAGAAGCAAAACGTCGCGACCACCGGAAACTAGGAAAAGAGTTGGACTTATTCGCTTTCTCCCAACGCGTTGGACAAGGGTTGCCACTATGGTTACCCAAAGGAGCGGCTTTGCGCGATCGTTTAGAGCAATTTTTAAAACGGGCTCAGAAAAAAGCAGGCTACGAACAAGTGGTAACTCCCCACATTGGTCAAAAAGAATTGTATGTTACTTCGGGGCACTATGCAAAGTATGGCGCGGATAGTTTCCAACCGATTCACACACCTGCAGAAGGGGAAGAGTTTTTGTTAAAACCCATGAATTGCCCGCACCACTGTGAAATATACAACACCAAACCTTGGTCATATAAAGATTTACCGAAGCGTTATGCCGAATTTGGAACGGTTTACCGTTATGAACAATCGGGCGAATTGCATGGATTGACTCGTGTACGCGGATTTACTCAAGATGATGCCCATATATTTTGTACGCCTGAACAATTAGACAGTGAGTTTAAAAAAGTAATTGATTTGGTTCTGTATGTTTTCGGATCCTTAGGTTTTGAAAACTTTACCGCACAGGTTTCGGTGCGCGATTTAAACAATCCCGACAAATATATAGGTAGTGTTGAAAATTGGGAAAAAGCAGAAAACGCAATTATCAATGCCGCACGTGACAAAGGATTAAACTATGTAATTGAAAGTGGAGAAGCCGCCTTTTATGGTCCAAAACTTGATTTTATGGTTAAAGATGCCCTAGGGCGTAGTTGGCAATTGGGAACCATTCAGGTGGATTACAATTTACCCGAGCGTTTTGATTTAACCTACAAAGGTTCTGACGATAAGTTGCACCGTCCTGTAATGATTCACCGGGCACCCTTTGGATCGATGGAACGATTTATTGCGATTTTGCTTGAACACACCGCGGGCAACTTCCCGTTGTGGTTAATGCCCGAGCAGGCTATCATCCTGTCTTTGAGTGATAAATATGAAAATTATGCTCAAAAAGTTTTAACTTTGCTGGAAAATAGCGAAATTCGCGCCCTAATTGATAATCGGAATGAAACAATAGGCAAGAAAATTCGTGAAGCGGAAATTCAAAAAATGCCTTTTATGTTGATTGTTGGGGAAGAAGAAGCGAAAAACGGAACGGTTGCTGTGCGCCGTCATGGCCAAGAAGGCAAAGGCAATAGTACAATGACTATTGATGAATTTGTTGCCTTTGTTCAGGCAGAAATCGGAAAGTCATTAAAATCATTTGAAGTATAACCCCCTGGAAACAGGATAAAATAAATTAGCCATAGCAATTAGAAACAACAGAGGTAGTTATAAACCTCGCGAAGAAAAAAAGGATGCACACCGAACCAATAACGGTATTCGTGTGCCTGAAGTTCGATTAGTAGGTGATAACGTTGAACCGGGTGTGTACAAAATAATGGACGCCTTACGTTTAGCGGAAGAATTGGAAGTTGATTTAGTAGAGATTTCTCCGAATGCCGATCCACCGGTATGTAAGTTAATGGATTATGGTAAATTTTTATACCAACAGAAAAAACGGGAGAAAGAATTAAAAGCAAAATCAACGCAAATTACCGTAAAAGAAATTCGGTTCGGACCACAAACCGATGAACACGATTATGAGTTCAAGAAAAAGAACGCTGAGAAGTTCTTGAAGGAGGGTTCAAAACTAAAAGCGTTTGTTTTCTTCAAAGGTCGTTCGATTATCTATAAAGAGCAAGGTCAGATCTTGTTGTTGCGTTTGGCACAAGACCTAGAAGAGCACGGAAAAGTGGAAGCCCTGCCTGTTTTAGAAGGAAAGCGAATGATTATGTTTATCGCTCCTAAAAAGAAAAAATAAATTGCATCTTCGTGTTGTCAATTTTGGTAATAACCAATCAAACACGAGCTTGCAGTAGCACATTGAGTAAATTGAATCGCAATAAATTTGGGAAATTATGCCTAAAATGAAAACTAAATCCAGTGCCAAAAAGCGCTTTAAAGTGACGGGCTCTGGTAAAATTAAGAGAAAGCACGCTTTTAAAAGTCATATTTTGACTAAAAAGTCTAAAAAACGCAAATTAGCGTTAACGCATGCTGCTTTGGTTCACCCAAGCGACGAGCGTAGTGTAAAAGAGCAATTACGTATTATTTAATTGCCTTTACGGTTAAAATTATTTCATAACCCTGGAGCTGGGCTCATTAAGATACGCTAAGCCGTACGCCTACTTCAAAAAAATTTAAAATTATGCCAAGATCAGTAAATTCAGTTGCTAAAAGAGCACGTAGAAAAAAAATGATGAAACAGGCTAAAGGTTTCTTTGGCCGTCGTAAAAACGTTTGGACAGTTGCTAAAAACGCGGTAGAAAAAGCAATGCTTTATGCATACCGCGATCGAAAGCAGAAAAAGAGAAACTTCCGCGCTTTATGGATTCAGCGTATTAACGCTGGAGCTCGTTTAGAAGGAATGAGTTACTCACAATTCATCGGATTAGTGAAGAAAAACGGTATCGAATTGAACCGTAAAGTATTGGCTGATTTAGCGATGAATCATCCTGATGCTTTCAAAGCTATCGTGAAAAAAGTAAAATAAAAACGTTTGTACAACCCGATTCAATTTACTCACTATATCAAATCCCAATCCAACGATTGGGATTTTTTATTTCACTCAGCCAATAGTTACACCCAAAAACCACCAGATAGGTTACTTTCCGTTGTAACGAAATTCCCTTTCGATTAATCGCGGTATTATGCTATAGTTAACAGAAAATAAAATATTTTTGCAGACGGATTTTAAAGTAATCGCTAATTATAAAATTTAAATAAAATCATGAAAAAATTGTACACGCTTGTTCTGTTCACCGCATTTAGTGCAATCACATGGGCGCAAAGTTTTAACGAAGAATGGATTGAGTACCGCATTGTTAATTTGCCTAAGAATCAAACGGAAGACACCCAGCGTTTTTTCAAGGTTACTGTTACGTCTCCCTATAATGTGACCGCAGAGAGCATTATTGCACAATCGAAAGTCGATTTTGAAAACGAAGTAAAAAACTATGCCACTGTTGTAGCCAATAGTGAAAAAGAATACCAAGTTAAATTAAAGAATTACGATCAAGAAGTAGCCGATGCCAAAGCTAAATTTGAACTGGAATCGGCAGAATTCAAAAAATTGACTTTGTTAGAACGGATGTCGATGACCGAGCAAGGCAAAGGTCCCCGCTTGGTTACGCCCAACAAACCGGTCTATATTAAACCTTATCCTCCTGTTTACCAAGAACCTAATTTAAACAATTATGTTATTGTTAATAATGATGTTTTGGCCACTCAAATTAATGTAGACGGATTTACGCGTGGGCAGAATGTTTTAGACATCGATGTTGCTATTCAGAAAATTGCTTTTCAGGACAATGCGGGTCAAACGTATGCCAAACAACCGACAAAAATTAGCGCTAAACTCAATGGAGTTGAAAAAGCAAGTACGCTTTTGTTTCAAGAGTTTAAATTTATTTCCTCCTCTCCTAGCAACAACATCAACAAACCTTTGGCCGAGAAAAATTTTCTTGCAGAAGTAATGACTTCAATCAACCGCTATCTGAATGAACAATTTGGCTACAAATCGGAAGTTCGCAAACTAAAGTTAGCAACCATCAAAAATAAAGGCAAATATGATGATATGGAAAAAGCCTATATCTATATTAGCACCAACCTTCGCAAATTAGATCCTCAAAATCCAGAAATTTCAACAGCAGCGCGCACTGGAATTCAAAAAGGGGTTGATTTATTAAAAACCTGTCTCACTAAAGTAGATTATAAAGACAAAAAAGCCGACTATAATGCTAAAGTTGCCGCTTCAATCTATTTAAACCTTATGCGTTTGCAGGTTGCTTTAAATCAAAAAGGAGATGCAGAAAAAAGCTTAAATGAACTGCAAGAAAATTTAATTTATATGGATTTAAATCGGGAAGATACCGATGAATTGAAAGTATTGGAATCGCAGATTTATAAAATGAAATAAAAAAATGAAAAAGCTATTTTTACTCGTACTCGTTACGTTGGTTTGCCCTACTATAAAGGCACAAGAAACTCCAATTATTGGAGAAAAATTTGAGTTAAATCCCGAAACAGAGTTAAATCCGACAATAGTATTGCGCGATAACTACAATTTTTATTTGCATACCGTTACCAACACCTTCGGAATGTTGGCCAAACATGAAATTACGTTTCGAAAGTTTGATCAAAAAAATCAATTGGTAAACACTTACACTAAAGATTTTAAGATTGATATTAGTACCCTACACAATCATTTGGGTTCGTTTGAATTGGATAATAACAAAGTAGCGGTTTATATTGAATCGTATGCCAACAAATCTAAAAAAACAGAATTATACCAATATGTATTTGATAAAACTACGGGCGAGTTTTCGACAAAAGTGGTGGCTTCCTATCCATTAGCCAATTTATTACAAATGGGAACTTTTCGAGTTAATCGCTCCCAAAACGGCAGTTTTATAGGTGTTGTTTTTGAGAAATACCACAGCAGAAAAGAAGCCGAAGAAATCGATTGTATGGTTTTGGATAGCCAATCGTTAAATGAAGTTTTCAAAAAAACGATTACCTACACCGATGCATCCGAAGCCCATGGATTTACCGTTACCAATACGGGAAAAATCATCCTTGTGCGCTATCCGAATAGCAACAAAGAAAAAAAGTATTTAACGTGTGTAGATGGCGCAAATCAAATCAACAAAACGGTTGAAGAAGCCCTAGGATTTGATAATCCAAAAATGATTTCAATTGGCAGTATGGAATATTTGGTTGCTTTTAATTATGCCGACAAACGCTATCCTCGTGGCAATTATACCCACATTGTATTCTATGATTTTGAAAACGGCCGCGTGCTTAAAAACACACCTATAGATTTTAAATCCTCAACCGAAATGACCGCAATTGCTATCGATAAGGTGTTTATTGAAAACAACGAAATTCATCTTTTTGTAGAGGGACAATTTAAGAATGGAATTATTCCAAGCAAATCGTTTCCCAACAATCCCAACATGGGCGATCCTAAATATGCATTTGGTCCATGTCGATTATTGATTTTCAATACTGAAGGCGATTACAAATCAACAGTTAATTTTGACAACCGTTATTATGGCGATTATCCCTTTTACCACTCAATGGGTGTTGTTAAAATTATGAACGATTATTTGGTACAAACCGGTGGATTTTCTGAATACAGTACGATTTATAAAGTGGCGCAAGACACCAAATCGATTGCCAATTATAGTCCGAATTACAACATTACCAACAACGTATATTGCCGAAATGTGAATCAACTGTTTTGGTACAATAACGATACGCGAATGCTAACCATAGCCCGCTCTGATAAACCCAATAGTTTTTATTTTGCAAGTATGCCGTATACCAAATAAAATAATCCGTCAATGCTACCCCAAAGGACAACCCAAAAGTTGTCCTTTTTTTTTGTAACAAAATGAAGTGTTGCACCACCTATTCATCAAGAAATGGCTATTTTTACTACAAATAAATCGACTACTATGAATACAAAATGGATGTTTATCGGAGGGTTTCTTTTAGCCTTCGGCTATTCAAATGCACAACTAAAAACAATTACTCTAGAAGAAAGCGTCTTGCAACAAAATCGCAAATTTGGGGCCGATCGACTTACGGGATTTCAATGGATTCCTGGAACTTCAGATTATGTCTATACTACCCAATCCTGGACAAAACTAATGAAAGCTTCGGCAACACAATCCGAAGCAAAAGAGTGGATCAGTTTGGCCGAAATCAACAAAGCGTTAGGCACGCAACTAACCAACTGGTTTGGTCTGCAATGGATTGACCGAACTCACCTTTTGATTACTGATGCTGGAAAATATTATTCATTTGACGTGAATACCCGAACCGGTGTTTTATATATGACGCGTCCTGATGCGAGTGAAAATGCAACATTTAATGCCACAAAAACGCTTTTGGCCTATACTATCGCTAATAATTTATACCTTAAAAACGGGGAAAAAGAAACCGCGATTACCCAAGAAACCAATCAGGGAATCGTTTCGGGTCAGTCGATTTCGCGTAACGAATTTGGAATCAAAGAAGGTATTTTTTGGTCGCCCAATGCGTCGTATTTGGCTTTTTATCAAAAAGATGAAACCCAAGTGGCCGATTACCCGCTCTTGGATATCACCAAAACACCCGGGCAATTAGTCCCGATTAAATACCCAATGGCCGGACAAGTCTCTGAAAAAGTTCGTGTAGGTATTTACAATCTTGCCAATGGAACTACGGTTTTTATCCGTCCGAGAAGTGGCGCTAGCGATGATTACCTTACCAATCTATCATGGACTCCCGACGGAAAGTATGTGGTAATAGCCGAGTTAAACCGGGGGCAAAACAACATGAATTTAAACGTTTATGAAGCCGCTACCGGCAATTTTGTGCGCACATTGCTCAATGAAACCCACGAACGTTGGGTAGAACCTGAGCACGAAGTCTATTTCCCGTCTAAAAAATCGAATAATTTTATTTGGTTCAGTGAAAAAGACGGGTTCCAAAATTTATACTATTATGATTGGAATGGAAAACTAATCAAGCAACTCACCCAAAACAAATTCCCAGCCCGCGAAATTATTGGGACCAATGCTGAGGGTACCGAAATTTATTTTAAAGCAACGGGGGAAAACGGAACCAATATGTTGGTTTATAGCGTAAACTTAAAAGGCAAACAAACCTTGGTTAGTCGTGAAGATGGGGTACACAATGCCGTTGTATCGCCCGATGGCCATTTTATTTTTGACGAATATTCTAACCATACAACCCCCTCCAAATCGGTTATTTTGGACCAAAAAGGAAATGCGGCAGTGGTTTTGGTAAGTAAAAACAAATACGAGGGTTATGCGCTAGGAACGGCTGAAATCAAAACGATTAAAGCGGCCGATGGGGTAACCGACTTGTATACGCGTTTAATCAAGCCGAGCACTTTTGACCCAGCTAAGAAATACCCCGTAATGGTCTATGTCTACGGTGGTCCCCATGCGCAAATGATTACCAATTCCTATTTGGACGGTGCCAATTTATGGATGTATTGGATGGCCGAGCAAGGCTATTTGGTATTTACGGTAGACAACCGGGGCTCAGACAACCGGGGATTTGCTTTTGAGAGTATTATTCACCGCAATTTAGGGAAGCATGAAATCGACGACCAATTGAAAGGGATTGAATACTTAAAATCCTTACCCTATGTCGATGGCAACCGATTGGCGGTTCACGGTTGGAGTTTTGGTGGATTTATGACGACTTCATTGCTGTTGCGCCAACCCGATGTGTTTAAAGTTGGGGTGGCTGGCGGACCCGTAATTGACTGGAAGTGGTATGAAGTAATGTATGGTGAACGGTATATGGACACGCCCGAAGAAAATGCGCAAGGATTTGAAACGGCGTGTGTGGCCAACTATGCAAAGGATTTAAAAGGAAAATTATTGCTCATTCACGGCACCGCCGATGATGTAGTGGTAGAACAACACAACCTAGCATTGGCAAAAAAATTAATCGAAGCGGGTAAACCATTTGATTACTTCCCCTACCCGATGCACAAACACAATGTTACAGGCAAAGAACGCGTACATTTAATGACCAAAGTATTGCAGTATATTCTCGACAATAACCGATAAAAGGCACCCACTCAAAAACTAAAATCCTAAGGAATTCCTTGGGATTTTTTTATGAAATTAATTAGCGAATTACATAGGAAAATGCGTTTGCTATACTGGGATTAAATGGCTTTTTTTACATTTCATAACTTATTATCATCCATATTTGTATAATTTAAAATACATTTGCGTGCATTAAAAATCAAAATCGTATGAAAAAATCGATACTTTTATTCGTGATGGGTATTGCTTTTGCTACCCAGGCCCTTTTTGCACAAGTCCCTTCGTATGTTCCTACCAATGGGCTTGTTGGTTATTGGCCTTTCAATGGCAACGCTAATGATGCAAGTGGTAATGGAAATAATGGCACAGTTAATGGAGCAACATTGACAACAGATAGATTTGGGAACAATAATTGTGCTTATAGTTTTGATGGAAATGATATAATAACAGCAAATTCAATAAATTTTACTGACATAACTATATCTGTTTGGTATAAAGTTAGTGAAAACTCTGTTTTTAATCCAACGACTGGTCATCCTCCCACGGGTTCACAAATTATAGGTCAAGGGACTCAACACCAACCTACAGCTTATTGCGATTTTAGTATAGGACTTTCTAACTCAAACTCTATAAATCAAATTGCATTTGAAAAAAGTACAGTTCCCCCGACTTATTATGAGATGTACAATATTAACACAAATTTTAATTTTTCTAGTTGGGTAAATTTAGTAGCTGTTCTTAACTCAAATAATATAAAAATCTATATGGATGGAATATTAGTAGACACTTTTACAGTTAATTCTGATTTCATTCAAACTGGCGACTTTTTATCGTTTGGTGCACGTTATATCCAAAATTCTACAAACCCTTTAACTAATTTTTTCACAGGAAAAATCGACGACATAGGCATCTGGAACCGAGCACTCTCTCAAACCGAAATAGTTAACCTGTATAACAGTAGTCAAATTTCAAGCTATACAGATACGTGCAACAACGTAAGTGGTTCTTTGACTCAAGGGCTGGTGGGCTATTGGCCATTTTGTGGCAATGCCAATGACGATAGTGGCAATGGAAACCATGGGATAGTGAATGGGGCTACTTTAACTACAGACCGCTTTGGGAATGTGAATAGTGCGTATGTATTTTCAACTAATTCAGAATATATTAGTGGTGTTTCAAATAATTTAAACGGAACTAAATTTTCAGTGAGTTTATGGGTTTGGATTGATGGAATGAACAATACAACATTGAATTGTTTTAAATTTGGAAGTATTCCACAAGGCTCTACAGATGGAGGGTACAGAATATATGCCAACTTAAATGGGGGTGAATTAGGAGTTCAAATGGCAAACGGCACAAGTTTAGTTAATTCAAATTACAACAATAATAGTTTACAAAATTGGCATCATGTTGTTGGAGTTTATGATTCAAGTAATCTTATTTTATACGTAGATGGAGTATTAAGAAATAATGTTCCCGCTTCAAATTTTAATATTAGTTATGCTAATCAAAATTTCTACATAGGAAATAATGGAAATACTAATAATTCAAATTTAAATTTAAGAAAACTAGACGACATCGGTATCTGGAATCGTGACTTGACTCAGCAAGAGGTTACGCAACTATACAACCAAAACCAATGCTTCACCAATATTACGGTTACCGATACGTTGATTATCAATGTTGGGCAATTGTCATTTACCAACCCGGTTACTTATGCCAACAACATTACTATTTCGCCCAACCCAGCCAGCACCCAAATTACCATTAGTTTTAACAACATTACCGACCTCACCGGAGGAACGATAAATGTGGTTAATGCATTGGGGCAACAAGTGGCTACTACTCCAATAACAGCTTCTGGTACCAATACTTCTATGGCCCTTAATACTTGGGGAAGCAACGGGATGTATTATGTGCAAATCGTAAACGCCAATGGAGTCGTTGTTGATGTTAAAAAGATTATTTTACAATAAATCAATAAAAAATATACTAAAAAACCACAGCCAAAGCTGTGGTTTTTTTAGTATTAAAACGTGCAGCGCTAATCTTAGGTTTTTTGCTTTTTCTTTTTAGCCGCGGGAAACAAAACATTGTTCAAAATCAAACGAAAACCAGGCGAATTCGGGTGTAAGTCCAACACCGTGGGCTCGTCGCCAACTTGGTGGCGGTAATCTTCGGGATCATGTCCACCAAAAAAAGTAAAAAATCCTTTCCCCTTTTGTCCGTGAATGTATCGTGCTTCTTCATTAATTTGGCATTCGCCCAACACCAACACATTCGATTTTATCGTAGTGCGATCAAAAGCCGTGGTTTGTCCCATAAAACCTTTCACCAATTGGGTATGGTTTTGGCATAACATACTCGGAATCACATCCCATTTGGCCGAATATTCCATCAACGTAAAATAGTCTTTTTCAAAAGGAACCTTGCGTTTTTCGGTCATATCAATATCAGAAAACTCATAGCGCTCCGGGCGACGCTCAAGAATGTACTCTTTAAACGCAAAGGTTCTGGAATAGTCAATACGCGATTGGTAATTGGGGTCACTATCATCACCATCAAACATGGGTTCACAAATATCTACTCCCTCTGCAGACAACGCAATATCAAAACTATCCGTAGCCGAACACATCGCAAACATAAATCCGCCACCGATCACAAAATCGCGAATCTTCTTGGCCACCGCTAGTTTTTCTTCGGCAACTTTAGCATATCCAAGTTTAGCGGCCAGGATTTCGGCTTCCTTTTTTTGCTCTATATACCAAGGCGCATTCCTGTAGGCTCCGTAAAATTTACCGTATTGTCCTGTGAAATCTTCATGATGTAAATGGAGCCAATCATACAACAATAGTTGATCGGAAAGCACTTCTTCGTCATAAATGGGAGTAAAGGGAATCTCGGCATAGGTCAAAACCAAAGTTACCGCATCATCCCAGGGTTGTTTTCCTTTGGGAGTATACACGGCAATTTTGGGTGCTTTTTCCAACACTACCGTCTCCATGTTTTGCGACGGACTAGCGATTTCGTCCAACAGCTGATTGGCTTCGCCATCGGAGAGTATTTCAAAACTCACACCGCGAATTTGGCATTCTTTTCGAATTTCGGTAGCATCGGGCAACAAAAAAGAACCTCCACGATAATTTAATAACCAACTGGCTTTGTATTCTTTAGACAAAACCCAATAGGTAATGCCGTAGGCTTTCAAATGGTTTTTTTGGGACGTATCGTCCATGGGCAATAGGATAAAATTGGCCCGAAGGTGCAAAACACTCACGAAAAACAAAACAACACAAACTGAAAAACGGTATTTCATGCGGTTTAAACTAGATTGGTTTCGAAGGTACAATTATTCAAAGAAAATTGGAAACAAGGAATTGTTAATTGTTGCATTAAAAAAAACAGGCGCAATTACCTGTTTTACTTTTCTTTTATTTAAAATGGAACTTCACTGTCGTCCTCCATTGGTGGATGATTACTGCCAAATGCCTCATTGGCAGAAGGTAAGTTTTTGGTAAAAAACGGATTTTCATCCAAGTTCATTTTTGAAGGCAAATCATCAAAACCGCTACCCAATTCGTCAAGGTTATCAAATTTACCCAAACTACCGATAAACTTCAACCGGATATTTTCCAACGAACCGTTACGATGCTTGGCAATGATAAATTCGGCTTGTCCTTGAGTTGGCAAATGTCCTTCATCATCCCATTCTTCGATTTTGTAGTATTCTGGGCGATAAATAAACGAAACGATATCGGCATCTTGCTCAATTGCTCCCGATTCACGAAGGTCAGACAACAACGGCCTTTTGCTCGAACCTCGGGTTTCAACGGCACGGGATAACTGCGATAACGCAATAACAGGAACACCCAATTCTTTGGCTAAGGCCTTTAGATTTCGAGAAATTGTAGAAATTTCTTGCTCGCGGTTCCCGCCTCCTTTACCTGCACCCCCTGCAGTCATCAATTGCAAATAATCGATGATGATCAATTTGATTCCGTGTTGGGAGGCCAATCGACGGGCTTTTGCTCGCAAATCGAAAATGGATAAGGAGGGCGTATCGTCAATATACAACGGTGCTTTTTCAAGATCGCGCACTTTTACACTCAATTGCTCCCATTCGTGTTTTTCCAATTTTCCGGTACGCAATTTCTCCGAAGACAAACCCGTTTCGGAAGAAATCAAACGGGTGATTAATTGTACGGAGGACATCTCAAGGGAGAAGATCGCTACTGGACTTTGAGAGTCGATTGCCATATTGCGCGCCATCGACAATACAAATGCGGTTTTACCCATACCCGGACGAGCGGCAATAATAATTAAATCTGAAGGTTGCCACCCTGAGGTTACTTGATCCAATTTATGAAAACCAGTGGGTATCCCGCTTAATCCGTCTTTATTTGAAATTTCCTCAATGCGTTTTTTGGCTTGCATCACCAAACTCTGGGCGGTTTCTGAACTGCGCTTAATGTTGCCCTGCGTTACCTCATACAACCGCGACTCTGCATGGTCTAATAAATCAAAAACATCGGTCGACTCATCATAGGCCTCTTCGATAATCTCGGAAGAAATTTTAATTAATGAGCGTTGAATGTATTTTTGCAGGATAATGCGCGAGTGAAACTCAATATGCGCAGAAGAAGCAATTTTTTGAGTAAGCTGAATTAAATAATAATCCCCACCGGCAATTTCTAATTTACCGTTCTTTTTTAATTGCGCTGAAACCGTTAATAAGTCAATCGGCTGGGAATCGGTAAATAATTGAAAAATCGCTTCAAAAATAAACTGATGGGCATCTCTATAAAAAGCCTCAGGTTGTAGTATATCAATGACTTCATCAACCCCTTTTTTGTCAATCATCATGGCTCCCAAAACGGCCTCTTCCAAGTCAACTGCTTGTGGAGGAAGTTTTCCTTTTTCAAGATTGATTAGGGTCGTTTTCTCTACTTTGACCGGGTTAATATTACGTACATTTTCCATAATGCGAAAGTAACGAATTCTGCTTGAAATCGATTGACGACTTATTACCAGCAGCTGTTTATAAATTGTGAAATTTTGTTGAAAACCAAAAAAAAATCCGAAACCAAGGGCTTCGGATTTACCTATACTTCTAAAAGTTTAGTGTATTACTCTTTATACTCTCCCATTTTGCTGTATTTATCCATTCGTTTGGCCACCAGCTCGGTTGTTGATAAATCTTTTAATTCGTTAAAGGATTTGAGAATATATTCTTTTACGGTAGCAAATGTGGTTTCTTTATCGTAGTGCGCACCTCCTAGTGGTTCGGGAATGATATCATCTACTAATTTTTGTTTTTTCATATCGGTAGAGGTCAATTTCAAAGCTTCGGCGGCTTTCTCTTTGAAATCCCAACTCTTCCACAAAATAGACGAACACGATTCGGGTGAAATAACCGAATACCAGGTGTTTTCCAACATAAATACGCGATCGCCAACCCCAATTCCTAACGCACCTCCAGAGGCTCCTTCCCCAACGATAATACAAATAATTGGGACTTGCAGGCGGGACATTTCAAAAATATTACGGGCAATCGCTTCTCCTTGACCGCGCTCCTCAGCTTCCATTCCTGGATAGGCACCCGGCGTATCGATAAATGTAATAACCGGCACCCCAAATTTCTCAGCCATTTTCATCAAACGTAAGGCTTTTCGGTACCCTTCAGGATTGGCCATACCAAAGTTTCGGTATTGACGCATTTTGGTGTTAATTCCTTTTTGTTGACCAATCAACATAAACGATTGTCCACCAATTTTACCCAAACCGCCTATCATAGCTTTGTCGTCTTTAAAATTACGGTCGCCAAACAATTCCAAAAATGTTCCGTCTGTTAAGGTTGTAATATACTCCAACGTATACGGACGATTGGGATGACGCGACAATTGTACCCGTTGCCAAGCGGTAAGGTTTTTATAGATTTTTTTCTTGGTCTCTTCTAATTTTTTCTCGATCTGCTTGCAAGTATTGGAGACATCCACATTGGATTCATGGCCAATTAACTCACATTTTTCAAGTTGATCTTCCAACTCTTTTATCGGAAGCTCAAAATCTAAATATTCCATAGAATACGAGGTTTAGTAATCGTTCGAACTACAAAGATATAGCTTTCCTTTTTCTAGGAAAATAAAAAATAACGATAAGTTGTAAACAAAATAGCTAGTCGGCTGACTTTCTTGACTTTAGTATGCCATTTGCAATAACGGTGAGTAAAATTACAAGGGCACCCAAATAAAAGGTACCGCTCATAGTCTCGGATTGATCAAATAGCAGCATTGCTAATAGAATTCCATACACCGGTTCCAAGTTAATGGTGAGCATAACGGTGTAGGCATCCAACACCCGTAATAAAGCTGTAGAGGCAATCATCGCAAAAGCGGTGCATACCGAACTTAATAGGAGTAAATACACTAAATCGGATGCCGAAAGTTGGAAAAACGCCGTTGAAAAACTACCCGAGTATGCAAGTAAAAGGGTAAAAAACAACACCCCTCCAATTAATTCAAATAAGGATAATACCACAGGTTCATGTTTGATAACTAGCTTTGCATTGATAATCGCAAATGTGGCCGAAAGAAAGGCAGATACCAGCGCCAAAACAATACCTTCAACATACTGGGTTTCTACATTAAAAATAAGTGCTAAACCGCCTACAACAAGTAATCCAAATACAATTTCATACCCGACTATTTTTTTTCTGCTCACCATCGGTTCGATTAACGAAGTAAAAAAAGCACCCGTGGATAGACACGCTAAGGTAACTGAAACATTGGAAACTTTAATCGCTTTAAAAAATGTAAACCAATGCAAGGCAATAACCGTACCTGCTAGTAAAAAAACAGCGATTTGCTTGCGGGAATACCGCCATTCAATTCCTTTATAAGCGATATATCCCCAGATAAAAAACACCGCAAAAAGCATACGAAACCAAACCAGCGCTAATGCTTCAAGGGAAATTAACTTTCCAATAATAGCGGTAAAGCCCCAAATAAAGACTATCCCATGCAAGAGCAGCTGACTGCGAAATTTATCGTTTGGCATTACGAAGTAAATAGACCGCTAAGATACCAAAAATGATATTGGGCAACCAAACCAAAAGTATGGGGGGCGCACTGGCTTTTTCGGCCAAAACCCCAAATACCTTATCCATGAATACAAAACCAAAGGCAATGACAATTCCGATCACCAAATTGATTCCCATACCTCCACGCCGTTTCATCGACGAAACCGCTACGGCAATAATCGTAAGTATAAAGGCCGAAATTGGCACGCTGTATTTTTTATACAAAACCACCAAATAGGTGTTGATATTGCTTGATCCCCGCTTTTTCTCTCGTTCGATAAATTGAACCAAATCAAAATAATTCAGCGTTTCTGCAATATAAACCACCGGAGTTAATTCATTGGGCTCTAATGGTAAAATCGTATCTTTTTTTATCCCAACTTCAATTTGATCGCCCAACTCCCCTACTTTTCGTTTCTTGTAATCAAATAAAGAAAAGGTCCGATTATATTCATTGTACTTAATCCGATCGGCAGTAATCTTGTACTTTAATTTGTCCCCTTCAAAGCGTTCCATTGAAAACTTAAATCCTAATTTGGAATCAGGATTGTAGGAATTCACAAATACATATTCATTTTCGCTCACCTGACTGTACACATCGGAATTGTCGCGCATTTCATTTTGACCATTTCCAATAAGGTACATGTAGCGAAAAGTTTTAAACCCTTCACTGGCTTTGGGCACCAAAAAGAAACCCATCAACAAGGCAAAAATTGAAACAATTGTTGCACCAATTATGTAGGGTTTTAAAAAACGTTGAAACGAAATGCCCGAACTTAAAATCGCTATTACTTCGGTATTATTGGCCAATTTGGAAGTGAACCAAATAATTGAAAGAAACAAGAAAATGGGAAAAAGGAGGTTTGCAAAATAAATGGTAAAATCGACATAATACGCAGCAATTGCTGGAAAGGGCACATTATTCTCGACCATTTTGTTCACCTTTTCCGCCACATCGATTGTTATCCCAATTGGAATAAATAGTAACAACATGGTGACAAAAGTCATCATGTACCGTTTTAAAATATATTTATCGATAATTTTCATTAGAGGCGCTGACTCATTTGTAGGACCATTTTATCTTTCCAAACGCGAAAATCACCGGCAATAATATGCTTTCGAGCTTCGCGAACCAACCACATATAAAATCCTAAATTGTGAATGGTAGCAATTTGCTTCCCCAAGTATTCATTGGCGGCAAACAAATGACGAAGATAGGCTTTGGAATATTCGGTATCGACAAAAGTAATTCCCATTTCGTCAATTGGAGAAAAATCATCCTCCCATTTTTTGTTTTTAATGTTAATCACTCCATTCGCCGTAAACAACATGCCGTTTCGGGCATTTCGGGTAGGCATTACGCAGTCAAACATATCAATACCCAAGGCAATATTTTCGAGAATATTAATTGGAGTCCCCACCCCCATCAAATAACGAGGTTTGTCTTTGGGTAAAACCGCGGTTACTACTTCGGTCATTGCGTACATTTCTTCGGCAGGTTCGCCTACAGATAACCCCCCAATCGCATTTCCTTCTGCGCCTACGTTGGCAATATATTCGGCCGACATTTGACGTAAATCCTTGTAGGTACTCCCTTGCACAATAGGAAAAAACGTTTGTTCATAGCCATATTTGGGTGGAAGTGTTTCCAAGTGGGCGATACACCGATCCAACCAGCGGTGGGTCATATGCATACTGCGTTTGGCATAGCGGTAGTCACATGGATAGGGCGTACATTCGTCAAAAGCCATGATAATATCTGCGCCAATTGTACGCTGAATTTCCATAACATTTTCGGGAGAGAAAAAGTGATACGAACCGTCGATGTGCGACTTAAATTTCACCCCTTCTTCTTTGATTTTTCGGTTAGCCGAAAGCGAATAGACTTGGTACCCCCCACTATCGGTTAAAATGTTACGGTCCCAGTTCATGAATTTGTGTAATCCGCCAGCTTTTTCGAGAATATCGAGCTGAGGTCGAAGGTATAAATGGTAGGTATTTCCTAGGATAATATCGGGATTAATATCGTCACGCAATTCCCGTTGGTGTACCCCTTTTACAGAGGCAACAGTCCCTACAGGCATAAAAATCGGGGTTTCAATTACCCCGTGATCTGTAGTGATTTTTCCCGCTCGGGCTTGCGAATGCAAATCGGTATGTAAGAGATCAAATTTCATGAGCTGGTATTTCAGCCCACAAAGATACTTTTTTTTAGGATAGAGCGGTAGTGTTTGTGATTTCGTTTAACGATGGTACAATAAGTCAATTCGCCAATTTTAGAGCTGAATTGTACGATTTAAATTTCAAGATTTGTATAAGCCATAGAATCGGTGTACTTTTGCCACACAACATAATTTTATTTCAATGTCTAACACACAACAACTACACGATTTTACAACACAAGTACGTCGGGATATTCTTCGTATGGTACATGCCGTAAATTCGGGTCACCCGGGAGGTTCTTTGGGATGTGCTGAATTTTTAGTTTGTCTTTACCAAGAATTAATGGACCGCAACGATGGATTTGCTATGGACGGAATAGGTGAAGATCTATTCTTTTTATCCAACGGGCATATTTCTCCTGTTTTTTATAGCGTTTTAGCACGGAGTGGCTATTTTCCAGTATCGGAATTGGCAACTTTTCGTAAATTAAACTCACGTTTACAAGGACACCCCACAACACATGAAGGATTACCCGGTATTCGCATGGCATCGGGTTCGCTCGGTCAAGGATTATCGGTAGCGATAGGCGCAGCAGCAGCTAAGAAATTAAACCAGGATGATAAACTCGTTTACATTTTAACCGGTGACGGGGAATTGCAAGAGGGTCAGAACTGGGAAGCCATTATGTATGCATCGGCCAAAAAAGTAGACAATCTAATTGCAACGGTAGATTACAACGGCCAGCAAATTGACGGATCTACGAATGATGTGCTTTCGTTAGGAAATTTACGTGCCAAATTTGAAGCTTTCGATTGGGAAGTACTCGAAATCAAAGAAGGGAACACTATTGAAGCGATTTTAGCTGGCATGAAAGAAGCCAAAGCGAAAACTGGTAAAGGAAAACCCGTTGCGGTGTTGTTGTATACAGAAATGGGTAACGGTGTCGATTTTATGATGCACACCCATGCATGGCACGGCAAAGCCCCCAACGATGCGCAATTGGAAAGTGGATTGGCACAAAATCCAGAAACGTTAGGAGACTATTAATACGCGACACACGATGAAAAAATACGAAAATACAGGAAGTAAAGATACCCGTTCCGGATTTGGAGCTGGGATGACCGAATTGGGTCAGAAAAACGAAAATGTAGTCGCTTTGTGTGCCGATTTAATTGGTTCGTTAAAGTTTGACGATTTTAAAAAAAATCACCCCGAGCGGTTTTTCCAAGTTGGTATTGCCGAAGCCAACATGATTGGTATAGCGGCAGGATTGACGATTGGGGGTAAAATTCCGTTTACCGGAACCTTTGCCAATTTTTCTACCGGGCGTGTGTATGATCAAATTCGCCAATCGGTGGCTTATTCGGATAAAAATGTAAAAATTTGTGCATCGCATGCGGGTTTAACCTTGGGCGAAGATGGGGCCACCCACCAAATTTTAGAAGATATTGGTTTGATGAAAATGCTCCCGGGTATGACCGTTATCAACACTTGCGATTACAACCAAACGAAAGCAGCAACGATTGCTTTGGCCGAACATCACGGTCCTGCGTACTTGCGTTTTGGTCGTCCAGTGGTACCTAACTTTACACCAGCAGACGAACCGTTTATTATTGGAAAAGCGATTCTGATGAATGAAGGAACCGATGTTACGATTATCGCTACAGGTCATTTAGTTTGGGAAGCGTTGCTTGCAGCAGAAGCCTTGGAAGCAAAAGGTATTTCGGCAGAGGTGCTTAACATTCACACGATTAAACCTTTGGATGAAGAAGCAATTTTGAAATCTGTTGCAAAAACCGGTTGTGTAGTAACCGCTGAAGAGCACAATATGTTGGGAGGATTGGGTGAAAGTGTTGCCCGAACTTTAGCGATGCATCAGCCGACTCCACAAGAATTTGTAGCCGTGCACGATTCGTTTGGTGAAAGTGGCACACCTGAACAATTGATGGAAAAATATGGTTTAACGAGTACTTCGATAATTGCTGCTTGTGAAAAAGTAATGCAACGAAAGTAAAACCCCTATACTTCACTTGAAAAGGCTCCTGTAAAGGAGCTTTTTTTTTGAATAGTAGCATACAAAAAAGTGTTCCTTAAACTGAGCCGATGGAGGGACTCCCCTAATCCGCTACGCTAATCGGGATAAACTTCTCGTCCCTTTCAAATAAAAAAAAGGAACACAAAAGTGTTCCTTAAACTGAGCCGATGGAGGGACTCCCCGAATCCGCTACACTAATCGGGATAAACTTCTCGTCCCTTTCACATATAAAAAAGGAACACAAAAAAGTGTTCCTTAAACTGAGCCGATGGAGGGACTCCCCGAATCCGCTACGCTAATCGGGATAAACTTCTCGTCCCTTTCACATATAAAAAAAGGAACACAAAAGTGTTCCTTAAACTGAGCCGATGGAGGGACTCGAACCCACGACCTGCTGATTACAAATCAGCTGCTCTAGCCAGCTGAGCTACACCGGCGGTATTCAGTGCTACAAATATAAAAGTGAAATTTAATTCACCAAAATATTTTGGTCACTTTTTTGGAAAAAACGGCTTACAATGCGTTGATTTTGTCAACCAATTGATTAGCAGTAGCTTCCAATTCTGTATTAATTTGCTTGAAATGCGCTTTTTTATTCGCTACATTTTTAGCATTTACTTTTGTCATTAAATCGTCAAAAGCCACTAATGCCTCGGTAATAATTACTTGAGTTGGTTCGGTTGGTTTACCCGCAGTAGTCATTTCTAATAAATAAACCGCTTCGATGATATCACCCAATACATAATTAATGTCTTTCTTTAAGTTTCGTACACTTGCCATAACGCTTAGTATTTTTAAATTTTTTGCAAAGTTAAGGATAATCTTCGGATTGCCGTTAGGAAATTGTAATTTCTAATAGTTCTGCTTGTCCTTCCAAATGCACTAATCCCAAACCAGCCGGAAGCAAAACCGTCATTCCTTTATGAATAGGCATTGAACCAGTGCAATAGGTTAAAAGTGCCTCACCTTCAACAACCATTACAACTGTAAATGATTCTCCAGAACGGTTACAGGAAGCTTTGCCATTTAACGGAAGTAACGCTGTTGTGAAAAATGGGCAATCAACCATGACGTTCGCAACATTTGGAATACGGTCATAGTTTTGTTTACTTGACGTTTTATTGTAATTGATAGCATCTAGAGCCAATTCAGTATGCAATTCACGTAAATTGCCCTGCGCATCCCGTCGGTCAAAATCGTAAATGCGATAAGTAATATCTGAAGTTTGCTGAATTTCGGCAATTAGCGTTCCAGCACCTATAGCGTGAACTGTTCCCGTTTCTAGAAAAAACACATCGCCTTTTTGCACGGGATACTGTTGCAATAAATCAACTACCTGATGATGATTCAAGGCATTTTGGTAGGCTGTTGCATTTGAATCTTCTTTAAATCCAACGATGAGTTGGGCCGTGGCATCAGCTTGCATTACATACCACATTTCTGTTTTTCCAAATGAATTGTGGCGCGCTTTTGCTAGGGCATCATTGGGGTGAACTTGAATCGATAAATCTTCGCGCGCATCCAAAAACTTAAAAAGCAAGGGAAATTGCGAACCAAATTGAGCCGTCACTTTTTTACCCAATAGTCCTTCTGGATTTTGCTGTATCAGTGTATTTAAATCCACTCCAGCTAAAACACCATTGGCAACCACACTCACATCACCTGGAACAGTCGAAATTTCCCAACTTTCACCCGTTAAAGCAGAGGTAATAGGCTTATGCAGTAGATCACGAAGTTTCGTGCCGCCCCAAATACGCTCTTTTAGAATAGGTTGAAAAACAAAGGGATACCAATCCATGCAAATTGTTTAAGTTACAAAAATACAGGGTTTTCGGCAAAAATGTACTGGAGAAGGTCTAAATTACCGATTTTAAAAAGGCTAACGCGTTTTCCATATGCCGTTTACCTCCTATAGAATCAAAAATGTAGTGAATTTTCTGATCTAATCCGATAACATATGTAGCCCGACCATCGAGTAACCCCATAAAATCATTCGGCACACCAAAGAGTTTGCGAATTTCTTTTTTGGTATCGGCCAATAATATAAAAGGTAAATTAAATTTGGATTGAAATTTCAAATGTGAAGGTACACTATCAGAACTGATTCCAACTACTGCAACCCCTAAATCGGTAAAATCTTGATAGGCATCACGAAACGAGCACGCCTGGGTAGTACATCCTGGGGTATCATCTTTGGGATAAAAATAAACGACAAGCCATTTTTTTCCGAAATAAGTCGAACTATCAAAGGTCTTTCCAAAGGCATCAAGACCAGAAAATTGAGATACGGTATCACCAACTTTTAATGCCATCTTATTCCCCTTTGTAAGTTACATAATTGCGTGGAGTTTCATATAAAACAACTTCTAATGCTTTATCGGCACTAATATGGGGACGAAGTTTGTTCCATATTACTACGGCAATATTTTCAGCGGTTGGATTTAAATTAGAAAACTCGGGAACGTCTAAATTCAAGTTTTTGTGATCAAAAGCATCTTCTACCAAGGTTTTCACCAAATCGGAGATAATTTTCACATCAATTACATAGCCTGTTTCGGGATCAATTTCACCGGTTACCGATACAATTAATTCATAATTGTGCCCGTGATAATTTGGATTATTGCATTTGCCAAAAACCGCGTCATTTTGCTCCATCGTCCAATCTTTACGATAAAGGCGGTGAGCGGCATTAAAATGAGCTTTACGAGAAACGGTTACACGCATGATTATAATTTATGGTCTTCTAGGTAATGATAAAACTCGTTAAATATGATTTTAAACCATACAGTGTAATGCTCAGGATTGCTTTTCATATCAACCCGAATAGCTTCAATATCCATCCACTTCCAATGCTCCACCTCATCGCGATTGATTGCAGGTTCGCCATTGTAATAACCAATCATCACATGATCAAGCTCATGTTCTGTTAATCCATTATCGAAGGGCGCTTTATAAATAAAGTGGAATAATTCTTTGAGTTCGGTCACAAAACCCATTTCCTCCTCCAAACGTCTTTTACCCGCTTCGATATTGGTTTCACCAGCGCGTTGGTGACTACAACAGGTGTTGGTCCATAATAACGGCGAATGGTATTTGTGCTGCGCGCGTTGTTGCAACATTACTTCATTTTTGTCATTCAAAACAAAAACGGAAAATGCCCGATGCAAAACTGCTTTTTCATGAGCTTCCAACTTATTCATTAAGCCAATGGGCTCATCGTTGATGGTAACTAAAACTACTTGTTCCTCTTTCATAAAAGGTGATAATGGTCAAATGTACAATTTTTATGGTCGAAAAGTGTTGAAGTTTTAAAAACAAGCGTTAAACTTTCCTTAAACTATACGCTAGGAGTACTTACAAACGTTTTTGTAAAGAAATAGACTATAACTTTGTTCACTTTGACTTCCAATATTATGAAAACATGCTATTACTTATTAACCCTATGCCTACTAATTACCCTCGCTGCTTGTGGTCAATCCCATTCAGAAAAGGCAACAAATAACACTGCGAAAACCATGGAAAATGCAATTCAAAAACCAGAAAATCCGTATTATTCAAATACAGACACCCATAAATTAGTACTTACCGATGCAGAATGGAAAAAAGTACTGCCACCCGATTTGTATGAGGTAGCGCGCCATGCAGATACTGAACGGGCTTTTACAGGTTCCCTTTGGAAGAGTGAAACCAAAGGCACCTATTATTGTGCAGCCTGTGGCAACAAATTATTTCGTTCCAATCAAAAATTTGTGAGCAGCTGTGGATGGCCCAGTTTTTTTGAACAAGACAATCCCAAAAGTATATGGTTTCGATCTGATAATTCTTTCGGAATGCAGCGCGTTGAAGCTCTTTGCAGCCGTTGTGATAGCCATCTTGGTCATTTGTTTGACGATGGCCCCGAACCTACCGGTAAACGGTATTGCATGAACGCTGTTTCGCTGGATTTTTTACCCGATGCTGCTGAAAAAGCAGCACAATTAAAAACCGTCGTATTAGGTGGTGGATGCTTTTGGTGTGTAGAAGCCATATACCAGAATTTAAAAGGTGTTGAAAAAGTAGTTTCAGGATATGCTGGTGGTTCCGTTAACAATCCGAGTTATGAAGAAGTTTGTACGGGTAAAACAGGTGCTGCAGAAGTAGTTGAAATCACATACAATCCAAACGAAACCAATTTAGACGAAATTTATCAAGTCTTTTTTACCGTCCACGACCCCACTACTTTAAACCGTCAAGGTGCTGATGTGGGTACACAATACCGTTCGGTAATTTTTTACAAAGATGCAGCAGAAAAAAAAGCAGCAGAATCGTTAATACATACCTTAAATGAAGAAAAGGTCTACCCCTCAAAAATAGTGACGACACTAGAACCTTTGAACGAATTTTGGGCTGCAGAAAAGTACCACCAAAATTACTACGCCAACAACGCCGACAAACCGTACTGCCAAATGGTGGTGCGACCCAAAGTTGAAAAATTTGAAAAAATATTTAAAGCACGCTTAAAAAATAAATCAGCCCATTAATTTGGGCTTTTTTTAGGCATAGAGTTCCGCAATCTTTTGCGCACATTTCTCGCCATCAATAGCTGCAGAAAGAATCCCACCCGCATAACCTGCACCCTCACCACAAGGATATAAGCCTTTGATTTGCAAATGTTCTAGTGATTGAGGATCGCGCGGAATTCGAACGGGTGATGAAGTGCGACTCTCGGGCGCATGCAAAATTGCTTCGTTGGTATAATAGCCTTTCATGGATTTTCCAAATTGCACAAATCCTTCCCGCATGATCTGTGTTAAAAAGGGCGGGAACACCGCTCCCAATTCTACTGATGTGGTTCCCGGGACATAGGATGTTTTCGGAATATCTGAAGATTGTTTCTTTTGCGAAAAATCGACCATACGTTGCGCAGGTACCTTTTGGGATTGACCTGCCAACTGAAAAGCGCGTTGTTCAATCGCTTTCTGAAACTCCAATCCTGCCAACGCACCAAATTGAGCAAAAGGTTTAAAATCTTCCAAGCGCAATTCTACAACAATACCTGAATTGGCAGTTACTTGATCACGCTTAGAGGGCGACCATCCGTTGGTAACTACTTCTCCAGGACTCGTCGCACAAGGCGCAATTACCCCACCCGGACACATACAAAACGAATACATCCCTCGACCGTTCACTTGTTTCACAATAGAATACGGCGCAGGTGGTAAATATTCACCACGGAAGTCACAGGAATATTGAATTTGGTCAATTAGCGTTTGGGGATGTTCGGCGCGCACCCCTAGCGCAAAGGGTTTCGCTTCAATAAGAATTTGTTTTTGATTCAAGAGTTCAAAAATATCTCGAGCAGAATGTCCGGTAGCCAGAATCATTTTTTTAGCTTCAATGCGTTGTCCATTCTGGAGTTCAACACCTTGCACTTCGCCATTGGCAATTAAAATATCCGTCACCCGTGAGTCAAAAAGTACTTCACCCCCAAAGTGAATTATGGTTTCGCGAATTTTTTGAATGATTTGAGGAAGTTTATTGGTTCCAATATGAGGATGCGCTTCAACAAGAATCTCGGGCGAAGCACCAAATCCGACCAATAAACGGAGGATTCGATCGATATCTCCTCGTTTTTTTGAACGCGTATACAATTTACCATCTGAATAGGTTCCTGCGCCCCCTTCGCCAAAACAATAATTAGAATCGGTATCAACTACATGATCGCGATTAATGGCTTTCAAATCCCGACGACGCCCACGAACGTCTTTTCCGCGTTCAATGACAATGGGTTTTAACCCTTTTTCAATTAAATGCAAAGCAGCAAACAAGCCTGCGGGTCCAGCTCCCACAACCAATACAGGCCTTTTATGATTTACATCCGTATAATCGGGTAAGGAAACTTCGGATGAAGGAATCGATTCGTCATTAAAATAAATGGTTGCCTTAATCGTAACTTTAACCGTGCGTTGCCGTGCATCAATACTGCGTTTTAAAATGATGACTTTTTGAATATCATCGGCTGCAACATGTATTAATCGCGCTACCTGATTGTGCAGCAACTCGGATTGTGCAGCTACTTCGGGGGTAACTTGAAATTGAAGTTCTCTTGGCATACCACAAAAGTAGTTTTTTTATTTCTATTGAAAAATGCTACTCCTTTGCTGCGTCAAAAGCTAGGAGCGCAAAAGAGGCCAACCAGTGCTCACCCTCATAATTCCCATCTACTATTACGGATAACGAATAATTGAAATGCGTTTGTGCCACGAATTTAAGGTGACCAAAATCTTTGGGATAATCATTTGCCAACCGATATAAATTCCACGCCCGACCAAAATTCAATCGGTCTAAATACACCAAATGCCCATCGGTACGATTACTTACAACACCTGGTGAAAGAAAATCGGTGCCACTCGGTTCCCAAACAAAGGGGCAAGCTTCATCTTGGGTAAGCGTGCTAATCCATTGGCGCGTTCCAGGGTAAGCTTTTGGGAATTAGCTAACATACAAAATCCTAAAAACAGGAGAATTAAACGGGTTTTCGTGGAAGTAAATTTTATCTCAAGGTAAAAAAAAGGCCGATACTACTATCGGCCTTCTATAAGAAATTATAAATTCAATTTATCGTTTAATAAATTTCAAAGCTTGGGTACCTGCGCTGGTTTTAACTTGAACCAAATACAAACCCGCAGCTAAATCACTTACAGGAATTGACGTTAATGAAGTGCTATCAGTCCATTGTTTGACCAAAACCCCGTTACTATTATAAATCATTACCGACTCAAGGGTTGCAGCATGATCATTTTGTATGGTCAATACATGATCAACCGGATTAGGATAGATAGAAAAAAGTTGGGTTTGATTTTGTGTAAGCCCCAATGCAACTCCACTTTCTAGGTAATCGGGAGCCCCATTGGCGTTGGTATCGTCATCAGCGGGGTTTCCATTACCATTATAGTCTTCTAAATAGGTTAAAACACCATCGCCATCATCATCGTTATCCAAATAATTGGGTGTTCCGTCATTATCAGTATCTAAAGATGCCGTGGTTGTTGAACGAATAAAAACATATTCTACACTCGTTAATATAAAATCGCCATCATCATCATTATCTAAATAGTTCGGAATTCCATCTCCATCGGTATCATCATTATTTAAATTCCCATCATTGTTAGCATCTTCTAGATCGGTTGGCACGGTATCCAAATCAAAATCTTGCGTACAATCAACCGCATTTAAAATTACCGATTTTATTTGTCCATTAAAAACAGCGTAAATAACTTGCGGGTTCGAAAGCGAAGTGTAAACCGGACCCGAAATTGGATTGCTTTGCGTTGAAGCATCTGCTTGAGTAGCGAATAATTGAACGGTATTCGGACTTACAGCAAATAAGTCGTTTTGAATAGTTGCTGTATTGTATTCGCCGATTCCATCGTTATTAGGATCACAAACTACATACATATAATTTGAATAATAACCAGGGCGGCTAAAGCGCCAAGACTCTTGAAAAGCGGTCCAATTTCCTGTATTTCTACCCGGAGGTGTGAGTCCCATTGTACCGGTTGTATTCATAATTCCAGTAACGGTATTGCCACTATTCCAAGTTGGACAACTTTGTTTATCGACAAGAATCACATCAATTAAATTGGAGGTTTCATGCAATACCATTTGAAATGAGCTTTTTATTGTATTGCAAGAAAACAATGGATTTTGGTTAAAATACACGATAAACTTTCGGTAGGGAGCTGTTCCGTATACCCCATAAGTTATCGAACCAAATGAACTAGGAAAATTATTGTACATATCATGGTAGGCTCCATAAATGGCATTGCGCGCCGTAATTAACGTAGTAGGAATTGCTGCATTAAACGACCACTGCGATGACGTATTGGCTAATCCAGTGTTAAATGTGATATATCCATTAGTGCTAATTACAATACTAGTGTATTGGGAACCGTAAAAATCAAATGTAAATGGCAAAGCAATTATTGATGAATGCAAATCATCTGACGTATTCAAGGTATTCGCTGCTGCTTGATAGGGCACGTAGGGAATTGAATTTACAACATAATTTTGTTGTGCTTGCCCTAGATTAAGAGTGATTGTAGCAATCAATGCGAATAATATGTACTTTTGTTTCATCTTTTTATGTTTACGTTCCAAACATACAAAAAATACGAAACATTTGCTAACCGTTCGTTAAACAATGACACGAAAAATAAAACTTATTTGGGATTTCCGTGGACCTGCTGGGGCCAAAACAGCTGAGCATCATGAAAAACATTTGAAAGAATATATTGAACTGGAACAATTCGATTGTAACCTTACGGGTTTTGAAATCGTAAATGAAATGCATGCAATCGCTTATATGGTTGTTGAAGAAACCGATATGATTTCGATACGGGACAGCTTAAAACCTCATCGAGGAGTGGTTTATGAATTATAAGTTTTAAATTATAAATTTTGAATTTTGAATTGCTTTTTTAGACACCTTTTCAATTCAACTTCCTCCGAAACGAATTAAAAAAACCGTAACTCGATTACTCAAATTACGGTTTAAACAATGTGCCAAATTGCTATTTAATTAGCCACTTCACTTATAAATTTTATTCGCATTAATCGGAGTTCTTCAATATCGTAATCGCCATCAAACTCGCGTAGAGCTTCTTCAATATGATCGGTTTCAGAATCCATAAAATAAGAATGGATTTCCTCCTGTTGCTCTTCGTCTAAAATTTCATCAACCCAATAATTTATATTTAGTTTGGTACCCGAATACACGATCTGCTCCATTTCCCTTAATAAAGCATCCATATTCATCCCTTTCGCTGAAGCAATATCTTCGAGTGATAACTTTCGGTCAATATTTTGAATGATATACAACTTATTCGACGAATTGGCTCCCGTAGACTTTACCACCAAATCATCGGGACGAATGATATCATTGTCTTCAACATAACGTGCGATTAATTCAATAAAGTCTTTTCCATATTTTTTTGCTTTTCCTTCACCTACCCCATGAATAGTTGTCAATTCATCGATGGTTATCGGGTATTTTAAAGCCATATCTTCAAGCGAAGGATCCTGGAATACCACAAATGGGGGTACCCCTAATTTTTTGGCTACTTTTTTACGTAATTCTTTTAACATACCCATTAAAACTTCATCGGAAGTTCCTGAAGATTTTGCAGCAGCCACTATCGTATCGTCTTCACTTTCACTGTATTCATGATCTTCTGACATCAGGAATGAGCTGGGATTTTCAATAAATGCGTGCCCTAATTCAGACACCTTTAAAATCCCATACGTTTCTATGTCTTTGTTCAAAAACCCGTCAACTAAAACCTGACGAATTAACGCCATCCAATACCGTTCATCAAAGGCTTTTCCACATCCGAAAAATGGTTGAGAGTCCGTACGATGAGCTTTAATTGTAGCATTTACACGACCAATTAACGTAAAAACGATTTCTTTGGATTTGTATAAATGTTTGGTATCGCGTACTACTTCCAACAGCATTTTTACCTGATCTTTTGCTTCGATTTTGGACTTTGGATTACGAACATTATCGTCCATGTCGGCACCTTCTCCGGTGTCAGAGTCAAACTCTTCCCCAAAATAGTGGAGTAAAAACTTACGCCGCGACATGGAGGTTTCGGCATAAGCAACTACCTCTTGCAATAAGGCATACCCTATTTCCTGTTCAGCAACGGGCTTACCCGCCATGAATTTTTCGAGCTTTTCAACATCTTTATAGGAATAATAGGCTAAACAATGTCCTTCTCCACCATCACGACCTGCTCGACCCGTTTCTTGATAGTAACTTTCAAGTGACTTGGGAATATCGTGGTGAATAACAAACCGCACATCGGGTTTATCAATCCCCATTCCAAATGCAATGGTTGCCACCACCAATTCAACATCTTCCATAAGAAACATATCTTGATGTTTGGCGCGCGTTTTTGCATCCAACCCTGCATGATACGGAACCGCGCTAATCCCATTAACTTGAAGCACATTTGAAATTTCTTCTACTTTCTTGCGACTCAAACAATAGATAATTCCTGACTTTCCTTTGTTTTGTTTAATAAAACGAATGATATCGGCCTCTACATTTTTGGTTTTGGTTCGCACTTCATAGTATAAATTGGGGCGATTAAACGAAGCTTTATACACGGCAGCATCCGTCATGTCTAAATTCTTCAAGATATCTTCCTGTACTTTTGGAGTAGCAGTAGCGGTCAAACCAATCACCGGAACGTTGCCTAACTGCTTGATTATTGAACGTAAATTACGGTATTCTGGACGAAAATCATGCCCCCACTCAGAAATACAATGCGCTTCATCTATTGCGACAAACGAAATAGGAACCGATTGTAAAAATGCAACATATTCCTCTTTTGTTAGCGATTCTGGAGCCACATACAATAATTTTGTGACGCCATTAAGGATATCTTTTTTTACTTGATTGACCTCTGTTTTATTTAATGAGGAGTTCAATACATGGGCAACACCTTCGGTTGCTGACAAACTTCGAATGGCATCTACTTGATTTTTCATCAAGGCAATTAAGGGAGAAACTACAATAGCAGTACCTTCTTGCAGTAATGCTGGTAATTGGTAACACAATGACTTTCCGCCACCGGTAGGCATGATAACAAAGGTATTCTGTTTACCAATCACACTTCGGATTACATTCTCTTGCAATCCTTTAAACTGTGAAAAACCAAAATACTTTTTTAATGCACCATGGATATCAATTTCGTTTGAATTCATTCTTAAGTTACGGGTATTTTTATCTAAATTTGCAACCATAAATATACAACAATCTTCTGTACGTACAAATTTTATAACATTTCATTTTGATAACGAAAGAAGCCATCCTAAACAGTGCAAAACGGACACTTATATCCGAAAGTGAATCTATTGCCAAACTGACTGATTTTATTGACGATACCTTTGTTAAGGTAGCCGAATTAATTTATCAATCGAAAGGACGCTTGGTAGTAACGGGTATAGGTAAAAGTGCAATTATCGCTCAAAAAATAGTTGCTACATTAAATTCTACCGGTACTCCAGCATTATTTTTACATGCATCTGAAGCCATTCACGGCGATTTAGGTATGGTACAAGCTGCTGATGCTATCTTATGTATATCCAAAAGCGGAAACAGTCCAGAGATTAAAGTTTTGGCACCCTTATTAAAACGAAACGGCAATATTTTAATTGGAATGACCGGCAACCCCGATTCGTATTTAGGTAAAGCTTCGCACTTTGTTTTAAATACTTGGGTAGCTGCAGAATCAGATCCCAATAATTTAGCTCCAACCAATAGCACTACTGCACAACTAGCTATGGGCGATGCCTTGGCAGTATGTTTAATTGAAATGCGCAACTTTACAGCAGCTGATTTTGCCTTGTATCACCCTGGAGGTGCTTTGGGCAAAAAATTATTACTCAAAGTCAACGATTTATTGGATACTTCAAGGCGACCAGCCGTGACTCCAGATACCAGCATTAAAAATGTAATTGTTTCTATCTCGGAAGGACGTATGGGAGTTACCGCGGTACTTTCGGAACAAAAAATTGTAGGAATCATAACCGACGGTGATCTTCGTCGCATGCTCAATACTACTGAAACCATTACCGGTTTAACGGCACAAGATATTATGTCGGTTAACCCGAAACATATTCACTCGGATTCCTTGGTCGTGGATGCCTTGAACACCATGGAAAACTATTCCATCACACAGCTTATTGTTCTTGATGAAGGAAATTATAAAGGGGTGATCCATTTGCATGATATCTTAAAAGAAGGCGTCGTATAATGGCAAAAAAGGCACACAAAGAAATGTCCTTCATGGAGCATCTGGAGGAACTGCGGTGGGTTTTGGTTCGCAGCACTTTAGCGATAATTCTTATGGCTATTGGGGTGTACTTTTTTCAAGATTTTGTTTTCAATACCCTTATTTTTGGGCCCACTGACCCTAATTTTATCACCTATCGATTGTTTTGTGAAGCTTCCCATTATGTTGGTTTTGCAGAAAGCATTTGTATTACCGAATTAAATTTCGTGATTCAAAATACCGCAATGGAAGGCCAAGTGAATGTATTTATTTGGATTTGCATCACCGCCGGATTTATTTTGGCTTTTCCTTATATACTGCTGCAGTTTTGGAATTTTATTGCACCAGCACTGTATGAAAAAGAGCGGAAAAATGTAAGAGTATTCCTTTTTGTATCCTCCCTTCTATTTTTTTTAGGCGTGCTCTTTGGCTACTTTGTAATTGTGCCAATGACCCTAAATTTTTTAGCCACATTTTCAATTAGTGATGTTGTCAAAAATGAATTCAATTTAGAATCTTATATCAGCATGATAAAAACCTCGGTTATCGTGAGTGGTTTATTTTTTGAATTACCGGTTATCATCTATTTCTTGGCAAAACTAGGAATCGTTTCGGCTGAATTTTTACGTAAATACCGTAAATATGCTATAGTCATTGTATTAATTATAGCCGCTATTGTTACTCCTCCCGATGTGGTGAGTCAGATAACCGTAGCAATCCCAATGTTATTAATTTTTGAGGCCAGCGTATTAATTGCGGCTCTTGTTGAAAAAAGGAAAAAAGCATGAGTAATTTAGTCAACGAATTCAACGATTACCGTTCGCGCATGAACGAAAAGCTAAGTGCTGACAATAATTTAGTACTCAAACGGATTTTCAATTTGGATACGAATGCGTATAGTGCCGGAGCGCTCGATGTAAAAACAAAAGAACTTTTAGGTTTGGTTGCCTCAGCAGTTTTGCGTTGTGACGATTGCATTAAATACCATCTAGAAACCGCTTACAAAGAAGGAACCACCCGTGAAGAAATGATGGAAGTGATGAGTATTGCTACTTTAGTTGGTGGAACTATTGTGATCCCGCATTTGCGACGTGCTTACGAATTTTGGGAAGCCTTGGAGGAAAACGGAAAATAATCATTTAACAGCTTTTAGGCAAGACGACTTTTAAAATTGTAGTACCTTGCCTTGCAAACTGAGTGTACTATGAAATTACGTGCCGAAAATTTAATTAAAACGTACAAAAAACGTGCGGTAGTCAAAGGAATCTCTGTAGAAGTTAACCAAGGAGAGATTGTCGGACTGTTGGGTCCAAATGGTGCTGGTAAAACCACTTCGTTTTATATGATTGTGGGGTTGGTTAAACCCAACTCGGGAAACATCTATCTCGATGATTTAAATATTACCGATTATCCGATGTACAAGCGCGCGCAACACGGAATTGGCTATTTGGCTCAAGAAGCTTCGGTTTTTCGGAAACTGAGTGTGGAAGACAACATTATGAGTGTGTTGCAATTAACCAACTTAACCCAAGAGCAACAAGAAGCCAAAATGGAAAGTTTGCTCGATGAATTCAGTTTACAGCATATTCGAACTAATCGCGGGGACTTATTATCCGGAGGGGAACGCCGTCGGACAGAAATTGCACGAGCCTTGGCCACTGATCCTAAATTTATTCTATTGGACGAACCTTTTGCTGGTGTTGATCCAGTTGCTGTAGAGGATATTCAACGGATTGTAGCGCAATTGCGGAATAAAAATATTGGCATATTGATTACCGATCATAATGTGCAAGAAACCTTAGCCATTACCGATAAAACCTATTTAATGTTTGAAGGTGGAATTTTAAAGGCTGGGATTCCAGAAGATTTAGCTGCCGATGAAATGGTGCGTAAGGTCTATTTGGGGCAAAATTTTGAGTTACGTAAAAAGAAACTAGAATTTTAATCGATTACTTCCTATGCGTGAAGGATTGCCGCAAGTACCCACCAGACAATAGGAAGGTGCGTACTGCGAAAAGCCTGACCCCGGTGAAAAAACGAGTTTTTTAGAAAACGAGTTTTTGCAACGTGGGGCACGCCCAAAAATAAAATGAAAAAAATAGATCCTGAAACCCCTAAACGCTGGAAGGAAGATCCTTCAAACTGGAAATTATGGGGTATGGTTTACTACAATCCAGAAGATCCGCGAATTTTCCCTCCGAAACCCATAGAATGGATGGGTTGGACTATAAATTTCGCCAATCCAAAATCGGTGATAGCCTTTATAGTACTACTAATCGTTGCGTTACTCCCGGTGTGGTTTATCCACTAACGTTGCGTTAAATAGCCCAACATTTTTGGCGTCCCGTTATAGAGATTCACATCGACTTTCTCTGGAATACCCTCAACAATAGCCCTTTCTGAAAACTGCCAAAATAGCCAATTATCTTCTATTTCGGCAACATAAAAATTATAATTGGCGATCCAAAAAGAATAGTCTGAAAACTCATCTTTCAAAAACGAGGCATAGTAATTTTCACAAGTATAAATAATCGGCTTAACACCGTAGTGCGCTTCTACGGCATCCAACCATTTTTTCAATCCAACTTTTAAGCGCGAAAGGGATTGATTTTTGGGTAATTTTTCAATATCCAATACCGGAGGTAAATCGCCCGGTTCTAATCGAACTGTTTTGCAAAATTTTTGCGCTTGTTCCATTGAATTTTCATCGGGTCGGTAGTAATGATAGGCCCCACGAACAAATTTTTTAGCACCATTCCAATTGGCAGTAAACTTTCGATCTTTTCGGTTTTTTCCACAGGTAGCGCGAACAAAAACAAATCGAATTGAGCGCCCTTCTAGCGAATCAACTGCATCCCAATCTATAGTTCCTTGGTATTCTGAAATATCAATACCCGCCGAGTGATGGGGATGGTCTTTGAAAATTTGGTTGATACGCGCTTTCTCTACTTTTTGACGCTGACTCGAATGCTTGGATTTGAAGCTAAAATAGTACAGTATAGCATTTTTGTAACGCACCACAGTGACGAGTAGTCCAAGGAGCAAAATACCGACTAACAATACTTTCCCCCAAGAGAATTTGAAAGAAGATTTGCTTTTTGGGGTTGTTTTTTTTCGAGTTGATGTTGCCATAGTTCGTTAATCAATCGAACGCTTTTTTTGACCAAATAGTATGCACCACTGAAAGTAAAACATAAGATACGATTATTAGCGGCACTGCAACCACTTTTAAGAAAACAAGTAACACAATTGCATACAATGTAAATCCAAGTTGCAACTTGTATTTGGACACACTAAAGTTTTTGATTTTTAATGAAAATAAAGGAATTTCAGCATTCATTACATAGGTACTCAAAACGGTTATACCTAATAACACTGATGGTTGCACTAAAAATTGACCCCAAAATGCGTCTTTAGCAACCAAGGGTAAACTCATAATAAACAAAGCATTTGCAGGTGTCGGCAGCCCAATAAACGAATCGCTTTGGCGGGTGTCAATATTAAAATTGGCCAACCGATAGCAGGCGCCCAGCGTTATCAAAAAACCCAAATAAGGCAAATAATTCACTACAGGCATGGCAAATTGCTGTCCGCTTAACAAAAGTACCATTGCATATCCCGGAACAACACCACAAGTAACCATATCGGCAAGCGAATCCAATTGGACTCCTAAGGGGCCAGCAACTCCAAATTTTCTTGCAAAAAAACCGTCGAAAAAATCGAAAAAAATACCGAGACATACCCAATAAAAGGCATACTCAAAATTGAAATTCGCGACAAAAACGATTGCAACACAACCACAAAAAAGGTTTAAAAGTGTAAGCAAATTGGGAATGTGTTTTTTTACCGACATGAATAAAAATTTAAATCACAAAGTTAGCACAATAAGTGAATGAATAAACACGTTTAAAACAGAGTTTTTCAAAAGCTAAATGCTTGAAATCCTTTCTAAATTGCTATTTTTGAAAAAAAATTGACTTTGAAAAAAGTAGTCCTCTTTTGTATAGGTTTAACGATAGGACAACTATCGGCCCAATCGGTGCGTAAATATTCCAATGAATTTATGAATATTGGAGTTGATGCAGCCGCATTTGGCATGGCCAATGCAATGGTAGCACATACCAATGATGTCAATGCTGTTTACTGGAATCCTGCTGGATTGGTCCATTTGGAAGACGGACAAGCCTCTTTTATGCATGCCAACTATTTTGCAAATATTGCCCAATATGATTTTGCGGCTTATGCCCAACCGATTGATACCGAAAGTGCTTGGGGAATTTCATTGATGCGTTTTGGTGTTGACGATATCCTAAATACGACTCAATTAATTGACAGCGAAGGGAATATTGACTACAACCGCATACAAAAATTTTCAACTGCAGATTACGCCTTAACCTTGTCCTACGGCCGAAAACTAAAAATTCCAGGATTTCAATATGGGGTCAACGCGAAAGTTATACGCCGTATTATTGGAAAGTTTGCCAATTCTTGGGGTTTCGGCTTTGATGCTGGTATTCAATGGGATCGCGACAATTGGAAGTTAGGTCTAATGGTTCGCGATATCACAACCACTTACAACGTTTGGGCGATAAATGAAGAAGAATACAATTCGATAAAAGGAGCGATACCCGGACAAAATCAAGATTTACCCGAAAGCACAGAAATTACAGCCCCAAAAGCTCAATTTGGGGTATCGCGCGAATTTGATTTGCATAATGAAACCTATTTACGTTTCTCGGGTAATCTAAACATGCAATTTGCCAAAACCAATGATTTTCTAGCTACCGACTTTATAAGTATAGATCCTGCTTTGGGTGCTGAATATAATTATACCGATTTAGTCTTCGTACGTGCTGGTTTTGGAAATTTCCAAAGAATTACCCAAATTGACGGCGGTACACGATTAGGATTTCAGCCCAATATTGGTATTGGCTTTAAATACAAAGGGATAGAGGTGGACTATGCTTTAACCGATTTAGGCGATCAAAGTGCGGCATTGTATTCCAATATTTTTTCGATAAAAGTTGATTTTAGTGTATTCCGATAATATGGCAAAAAAGCTATTCTTTCTGCTCTTCCCTATTCTATGTTGGTCGCAAATGACACCCCTTTCAAAAAATGCAAAAGTAAGTATTTTAACTTGTGATCGCGGGGATGAATTATACACCACGTTTGGACATACTGCAATTCGGGTTCACGATTCTATCAATCAATTAGATATTGTTTATAATTATGGGATGTTTGACTTTCAAACGCCTAATTTTTATCTAAAGTTTGTAAAGGGTGATTTACAGTATTTTGTTGCGGCTTGTTCATTTCAAGATTTTTTAATGGAGTATCAAATGACCGAGCGAACGGTAATTGAACAAACGTTAGCACTTCCACAAGCCAAAGTTCAGGAATTATTTGAAGCTTTAAACGGCTCTTTATATTCTGATGAGCGCTATTATACCTACAAATTCATCGACCGAAATTGCACCACAATGGTTTATGAAAAAATCAATACAATTTTAGGAAAGCCCCTCCTTAAAAAAGTAGATGATACCTCAATTTCGTACCGTCAACTGTTGTATCCTTATTTTGACAATCATTTTTATTTCAAACTGGGAATCAACATACTATTTGGAGCAAAAACCGATCAAGCGGCTGAAAAGATGTTTTTACCGGTTGAATTATCACACAGCTTAAAGCAAACCCAATGGCAAGGAAAACCTCTTGTAGTACAAGAAAAAACATGGGTAACGGGCCAACCGATTCCAAACGATTATTCTTTTGTTAATAGCCCTTGGTTTGTAGTGCTCTTTCTTGTTGCCATTGCATTTTCGCGAAATAGATATGTATATATGGTATATGGATTGACAATAGGAACTTTGGGTGCATTTTTATGTTGTGTTGGATTGTATTCCCAACATCAAGAAGTATTATGGAATTATAATGTATTATTATTCAATCCCTTATTTTTGATTTTGCCTTTTCTTAAAAAAGGACGCGTTCGAAGCTTACTAATCATTACAAGTCTAGTCGCATTACTTGTTTATGGTATTCTATTATTTAACAAACCCCATTTGTTACTTCTATTGCCGTTTCTAGGTGCGCATTTATTTATGCTGCGCCATTTACTTCGTCAAGAACGCGCACATTTATTGCCCTCTGTAAAATAAAACGGTACTTGCAGTTTTAAGTAAAATATTGATATCCAAGAAAATACTTCGGTGTTTTATATAATACAAGTCGTATTGTAATTTAACCAAACTATCATCAATAGAATCGCCATAAGTATAATTAACTTGAGCCCAACCGGTAAGTCCAGGCTTAACCACATGCCGCGTTTCATAAAAAGGCATATTTTCAGCGATTTGCTGAACAAAAACAGGGCGCTCTGGACGTGGACCGATTATGCCCATATCCCCTTTTAAAATATTGATAAATTGAGGAAATTCATCCAATCGGGTTTTACGCATGAATTTTCCAAAGAGCGTTATTCGTGTATCATTTAAACTAGTAAACACTGCCCCATTCATTTCAGCATTCTTAACCATGGTTCGAAACTTGTAAATACGAAAGGTTTCACCATTTTTCCCAACACGCTCTTGGCTATAAAACAAGGGACCACGATTACCAATGGCATTTCCGATAAGTATTATTGGTAAAAATAAGAGCCCTAAAAGTAATCCAAAAATGGAAAAAAGTAGATCAAAAATACGCGAATACAACAAATACAAATGATTTTGATTACTGCGACTAAAGGGAAAATACCGGTAAAAATCGCGCGAAACGTATTGAACGGGAATTCGTTTGGTGCTGTCTTCATATACTTGGGTATATTCACGAATCGTAATACCGTTTTCGAGCATATGTATCAGTTGATTGTATAAATTGACCGTAATTCCATCTGTTTTTTGTGAGGCAATAACCAATTCAGAAATGGAGTTTTTACGAACAAATTTCTCCAAATCATCAGTATGAATAGGTTCAATAGTAATATTTGTTGGGTTTGCAATTTGGGCAGCATCTGAGTTCACAAAAGCAATAAATTTATAATGGGGATCAACATTTTCAATTCCAGAAATGAGTTCGTCCAATTGGTCTTGATCACAAACTAAAATTGCTTTTTTAACAAATCGATGAGAGGCTAAAAATTTAACATACAGCAGCCGCCAAAGTACTAATGTTGCAAAAATTGTAATAAAGAAAATGATAATTTGAATCCGACTCGAGGGCAATACCGGTGTATAAATAGGGGTAAGTAAATAAAACAAAACGGTAACAGAGGTCGTTAGTACAATACTTCGTATAATTTGATGCTGACTACTTGCGACTTGTAAATTATACATTTCAAAAACAGTCCCAAATACATTGATATACACACCCAGAACAATAATCCAATACCAATTATTCTCTGAAAAAGTAAAATAATTAAAATCCAGGAGCGAACTCACACAATAGAGGGATAAAAGCACAAGGAACACATCAAAAATGCGTAAAAGAATTTTACGTTCAGATACTTCGAAGTGTATTTTTTTGTTGCTATTCATCACATGGTTAATTCCGATGCAATTTAACAATTTTTTTAACAGTCCTTAACTTAAAAGCGCAACCCAAAAATTTTTGATTACTTGCCAATCATAATGGGCAACTTTGGCGCGCGCATTTTTTTGGATAGTAAGAACTAAATGGGGATCATTAAGCAACTGACGAATGGCATTGACCATCCCTAGAGTATCCGAATCTTCAACTAACAAACCCTGTTTTCGATTTTCAATTAAAAAGGGAATACCGCCTACATTGGTAGAAACTACGGGCAACCCTAATGCCATAGCTTCAATTACACTTACAGGCGTGTTATCAAAATGGGTTGTATTGATAAAAACATCAAAATCTGCGGCGCGCGCAATCCATTCTTCTTTTGATAACTTACCGGTAAATGTAACATCAAGTCCTAAATCTTGGCTGTACTTTATATACTTCTCAATAGAATTTTCTTTATCTGGACCAATCATGCATAATTCGGCGTTTGGAAAATCTTTCTTTAAAAGCGCATATACATCAATAGCCATTTTGGGATTATAAATTTTTGAAAAAGAACGCACCCACAACAACCGAGGACCGCTTACACTTCGCAGTTGAAATGGATACTTTTCTAAATCGATTGAATTGGGAATTAACAATAAATTTTCGGGATAATAGGGTAAAAATGATTCATACAAATAATCCGACGGAGCCGTAATAATACGAGCATTTTTGAACAATTGATTGCAGCGTTTTGTACTTTTCTTAAGGCGTCGAGGGAGATCTCCACCGTGTAATTTTGAAATATAAGGCACCTTTGTCCAACGGCATAATTGAGAAACGATATAGGCGAACCAAAAATTTTGAGTACTGTAGGTATCGATCATTACATAGTCTACTTTTTTGCTATAATAAAGCGTTGCAAAAATCATGTGAAGTAACCGAAAAACTTTGTTCTTTATTGATGAGGCATAATAAACGGTATAACCCTCTTGCTCTAAAAAAGCGCCCAAGGTTTCTACCGAAGTAGCCGTATTACCGTGCTTAGAAAGTTTATTTCCTACGTATAACAACCTCTTCTTCATCGGTAAATCGAATTTTTAGTAGTGCCAATGCATAGACAAACGAAGGAGCAGCCGTTCGCATTGCTGCATGGTTTATGGTTAAAAACCAAAACGCTATAAAACAAAAAAGATACAAATGTTGCTTGTTATCTAAATACAATATAATTGGAGTAAACAATAAAATTAGTAATGCCAAAATCCCTAGCATTCCATGTTCGGCCAACATGCGGGTTAATTCATCGTGAGAAGCAACCAAATAGCCCATTTGTTCCGTTCGTATTTCTGTCCCTTTTCCAGCTCCTACTCCAAAAAAAGGATTTTCTAAAAACATTTCAACCTCACCCGCTGCCAACGCTTCACGACCGGTAAATTTACTTTCCTTTTCACGACCTAATGCATCCTTGTTGGCATATCGTTTACCAATCAATCCGCTGGTTTCCGTCTCGGCATATACCCAAATTAATGAAAAAGCGACCAACAAAACGGCTACCAATTGAATTAACTGTGTGCGAACAATTTTATTGGAGCGCATATACGCCACCATCATAAACAACGCAATCATCAAAGCTCCCGTTACCATTCCACCTCGTGAAAATGTAATTAAACCCCGATAACTAATCGTAATGGCCAATAGAATATTTAAGAAAAAAAACAATTTGTTTTTTGAAGCCACAAATACGCGCGTAAAGAAAATAAACATCCCTAATCCAAGCGCTGTTGAAACCTGATTTGGACCGAACCCTCCAGAAGTTTCACTATTGGAAACAGTAGTTGTCAAAATTTCCTTTAAATCGGGTGTATAGAGAATTAAATATATAGAACACGAAATAATAGGTAATCCCATAAGGAGTAAAATATTATTAAGTTCAAATATGGTAAGGCGCCTATAATAACAATACAAGGAAGCAATTCCCAATGTTAGCGGGCCAGAAATATTAAACAAAATCGTTTTACGAACGTTGGCAACAGCATAACCCAATGATTGCGTGGCAATTACAATTCCTGGAATTAGTAAGATCAAAAATATCCAATACGGGACAGCATTTTTTGAAAATCCACTATAAATCATACCCATTATCATAAATATAATCACCGAATACTTAGAAAATTCGTGGTTAGGATTTCCATCGGTCATTCGCAAAAAAACCTCACTCCCTACCACATAAGCAGCTGCATAAAGCACTTCATTATTTCTATTACGGGTTTTTATAATAAAGTAAAGACTAACCAAAAAAATTAAAATCCCATAGGCTTTTGAAAGCAAGGGTACCATATAAATAACCACTCCCAGAAGCACATGGAAAAGGATGAGAAAAAGATAATTTTTTACTTTGTTTTCCATCAAATTGATTTAATCCAATTTAAAAACTGATTCACTATGGCTTGTTCTGAATGTTTGGTTTCTATTGTTTTTTGTAATTGGTTCCCAAATTGTTTGCGAAGTTCGGGATTATCCACCAATTCGACCAACCGTTGATAAAAAGTAGTCGCATCATAATTAGGCACTAAAAACCCATTTTCACCCGATTGAATAATTAACGGAATTTCACCAATTGCTGTACTCACCAAAGGTAACTGCATTAATCCATATTCCAACAAGGCCACCGGCAAACCTTCTGATTGCGAAGTGAGAACAGCAATTGTAGCTTGTTTTAAAATAGGTGCAACATGTTGTTGGGAACCATATAAAAAAACCGAGTGCTCTAATTGTTTATCCTTTATTGCTGCTTTCACTTGATCTGAATAGGCATCTTCAAAATCTTTCCCAATCAAATGAAACGTCCAATCGGCATGGGAAATTTGCATTTTTTCGGCCACTTCCAAAAGTAGAAAATGATTTTTTTGAAACCGTAAATTAGCCAAGCAAACAATACGCTTACCCGAAGTACCTTTTAATTCTAGCGCACCCAAATCTGAAAAATCAAGCGTTGTGAAGTTGGGTAAATACCGAACATTTTTGCAACTCAATGTGCGCTCAGCCCAATCTTTCAATTTAAAATTCACTACAACAATACCCCTAAAAAAATGAGAACACAACCAAATTACACGTGTTTTTTGAGAACCGATAAATTCACTCATTCCATTATGGTCGTGCCAAATTATTTGAATTGAAGGCAGGGTCAACTTTAATAAAAAAGCGGTAAAAAACGAACTGCTGTGCGCTTGCAAATAATTGATTTTATGTTTTTTACAAAAGGAACGCAAACGCATAATTGCTCGCAAATCCAATTTGGAAGAACGCTGCATATAAAAATAGGAAACATTCGGATGCAAATGCGCTTTTAACGGACCTTCCTTACGCGTTGTCACAAGCGCTGAAAACGATAACGTATCATACAATGCGTTAGCATAATTGACTGCCATTTTTTCGGCACCACCTATATCCAATGAATCAATAATTTGGGCTACACGCATCATACTTGCATTAATTTTTTTATGGCATCTTCAAATGCCGTGGTGGTATATCTCCGTGACCATTCAATGCCATGTGTGCGAATTTGTTGATAATGTGATGAATTATTCCAGATTGCCACAATTTTCTCAGCATCGCGATTGAGATCCATGGAAAGTATAATTCCCCGGTTTTCGTGATCCAACATATTTGAAACGCAAGATACAGCTGTCGCCGCAGGTATGCAACCCCAGAACATTGCCTCGGCTACAACTTTGGGCCAACCTTCACTTTGAGAGGGTAGCAGTAAAAAATGGGATTGTTCATATACCGCCTTTAGCGAAGCTGCATCAACATTACCCTGTAAATAAACCTGCTGGTCTAAGTCGTTTTGTATAATATAATCGGCTAATTCTCCTCGTAAAATTCCTTCACCGTAGATATTCAATTTTGCATTATACCCCAAGGCAGAAATGAATTCCAAAATTTTTACAGCATATAGAGGATTTTTTCCCTGCACTAAACTTCCTACAAAAATCAGTTGCATCGGGTTTGAAAGGGTTTTGTTATGCGCAGGCCATGGTTCGCTTTCAGGATAACTGGCGGTAAAAAATGATTTAATATTCTTGCTTTGATTGGGCCAATCACCATAGACCAATACCTGCATACGCTTGGTTAAAAAAGAATTAGCCAAGAGTGCCTTTTGCCATTTATACGTAAGCGGTTGTTTGGCATTCGGATCCCAATTTCCAGCATATTTAGCGGTTTTAACTTTTTTTGGAAAAAATAATTGAGCCAAGGCACCCAACAACCCCATATTACCCGGACAACGCAAATGCAAATGATCTGCTTTTCGATAAGCTTGAAGAATTTTAATAAAAATAAACGGGATGACAATTAGTGCTTTCCAACTATTTCTGAATGAGGTAAATGAAAAATGAGGAACCGAAATAAAAGTGATGTTGGGGTGATCATAGGCTAATTGTATTGCATCTAATTTTTGTTCGTTCAAGGGAGCAACCACAATAACACTATCGGTATATTTCAGCCATATATTCATCTCTTTGATATACGGCCCATATCCATAATACCGACCATCTTTAGCTGTGTGGTTTACATGAGAAACGATACAAAAAGTCATGATTTTGGCATTTTAGGTTGGTTATAAACTAAACTCCACCAGCCCGCTATACGACCTAAAGTTTCCCAAAATGCGCTTTTCTTATCGGTTGCTGTAATTATATTTATCCCGCGTATTGCTGTTAATAAAAAAGCAATTGTATTCCATTTCAATCGGGCCTTGAAAGTAGGATGCGGATATTTTGTTCGCCAAACAAACCAACCATTTCGAATAACCATTTTACCATACTTGAAAAAATTTGGACGTCCCGAAGTATCATGATAATGGTACAACCGCGCATTGGTATTTAAATATAACGGACCTAAATTAGACAGTCGCAGCGTATACTCGGCATCTTCATAAAGACCATATCCCTCAAAAAAAGTAGAAAATTTATGGGTATCTAAAACCGATTTGCGAAAAGAAGATACACCACCCATAAATTGCTCAACGGCATAAATCTTGCCCGAAGGCGGTAAAAAAGCAACACTTCGGCCATGGGACTCGGGGGGCATAAAACAGGGCGAATTTGTAGTCATGAGTCCTAGTTTCTTCCGAATGACAAATCGACTACTATCATTGCGCTTCCAACCATCAAAATAATATTCATTCTCTTTAGGGACGTATCCGGGACTAACTTTTGTCCACGGCCCCACATTGACAATAAAACCACCTACACCCAAAGCATCGGGAAAAACCGAATAGGTTGCAACCAATTGCTCAAAATAATCGGGTTCTACCACCGTATCATCATCAAGAAAACAAACAATCGTTGCTTCAGCACTAACCTTTTGAATACCATAATTCCGCTGTTTGGTTAATCCTCGATTGGATGCATCGACACGGTAATACTGTAAATTTTTATAGTGCTTAGATTCTAAAGCCGCTTCAGTTGCCGTATTTAAAGAACCATCAACGATAATTATTTCATCCGGATACCAGGTTTGCTTTACTACAGAATCGAGTAAAGTAACTAGCGGCACCGGGCGCATATAGGTGCATATAATTAACGTAAAATTTGGTCGTGCTATTGCCATACGGCGTTTGACTTAGTAATTCAAAATTTGTTCCAAACCATTTCGATTTACTCGGGTTTAGTTGCTATAAAAATTAAGTTATTGTATCCTGTTTTTCGATTGTAGGGCTGTCCTTTTTGGTGATAAAATTCTTCCAATGATAGAATAACCACCTCTTTAAATCCCGAGACTAAAAGATCCTTTTTTAAATCTGCAACTGCATAATAATATCCTGGAACTTGAAACCCATTAAATCCGGTCATACGATTACCAACCTTTACCCCTAAAAATGGACGAAATAACGAACGTAAACGAAAATATACTGTTTTCATTGGGCTTCCAATTTGATGATGAACCACTCCTATAAACTGACCTCCAGGCACCAAAAGTTCATGAGCATTTCGCATAATTTGTAGACGCGATTCGTGCTGAGGAACATAGGTGAGCATACTGTTTAAAAGGGTTACTAACTGAAACGATTCTCGAGGTTGATTAAGAACAACTGCATCAGCAACAACGGTTTCGGTAATAGCAGCAATCCCCCATTTTTCTAAATTCTCCTGACATTTTAGAATCATATTTTCTGAAATATCCGAAGCCAAAATATACTGAGGATTAAAAAAAGTTGCCGCTGGATGAATCTCACGACCGGTTCCACAACCAAATATCTTTATATTTTGTATAGTAGAAGGAGTGCGTTTTTTGGCTTCGTCAAAGAGATACAACTCAAAATCAGAAGCTTGTTGCAAGACTTCCTGAGTTGCAATAATGGTGCTTTTCTCCCAAAAAGATTTATTATCGATTTTCATTTAGTTTCGTTTACGCATCAACATGGTTACATGCATACAAGAAAACAAACGCGAAGTTGAAGTAGCCGACAACTCCCAGTCATTTCGGTGCCAACGTTTGCCAATTTCCAAGCGTTTCTCCTCAGACATAGGTAAAAATCCAAGTAGAAAAAACCATTTTGATTTCCCTAATAATCCACGACGCTCCTCTATTTGAAATGCTTTATCGTATTTGTAAAATGTTTTACGCGTAAATGGCCATTCCCATGCAGCATCCGATTGAAAGGGACGGTAGAGCATTCGGATCAATTTTATGGGCAAACTGGTTTCCAACGGGTCATAACTGATAACCACACCTTCGGGCGCTAGTTTTTCTTGAAGTTTGGCAATCAAAACATCAACATTTGGGAAATGGTGCAACACACCGTAGGCGTAGATAATATCAAAATCTTTTTCTTCAAATTCATCCGAAAGAAAATCAACTGCCAAAGCTTGAGCAGTAGGAATTTCAACCAAACGTTGATTTAATTTTTCGATAGCAACATCACTCAAATCAACGCCAATATATTGTTTTGCATTACGCGCTAAATGCATGGATAAGCTATTTCCTGCATAACAACCTAAATCAAGTACTTTCTTTTGCGACAAATCACCAAACCATTGTTTATGCAATGCATAGGATTCATCTAATATCCCAATATTTTTACGGATTTTTTTTAAGGTTTTTTCTCGAATTGAAGACCAAATTCGGGTGGCAAAATTTTTCTTCTTATGATTATAGAATTCCTTTTGCTTGACGTTGGTTTCCAGAATTTGTTCTTTGGTTTTCATTCCGACTTAATTAGGTTATCAAATAACAAATATAACCCAATTCAACAATACTTAAAAAGGAATTATTTTTTCTTTTTTAACAAATAAAGGAACTGTGCTACCAATCGCTTATGCTTTTTTATACTTTTTTCAAAAAGACGATACAAAGCAAAAACTGGTCGGTTTAAAACCCAATAGCGCGGCGATTCAAAGGCAATTAATCGGCTGCCAAATCCTTCTTTAAATCGAATAACCCCTGCACTACCGCCAACGGAAATATCATAATGCAAATGCCCTTTTTGATGGGCCTCCCGAATTACCCAATCGTGCATAAAATGGGACACTCCTTTATCTTGGTGTTCTTTAAACACACCTCCATTGATATAAATATACCGACCGCCGCATTCCATAACATAGAGCGCACCAACTAAAGTTTTTCCCAAAAAGCATACCCCAATACGAGCCAATCCTTTTGCTAAATAAGTAGTCAAAGTATCGCCAATGGCGTCAAAACTACGAATGGGATAGCCCTTATCTTTTGCATTTTGCTCAAAACATGCATAGGCTGCAGCCAACAATTGCTGCTCCTCATGGGAAATCCATCGAAATTGTAATCCGAATTTTTCACCTTTCACTACATTGCGCAAATGGTTTTTTGAATAACCTTTACGAATACCCGCAAAAGTAGGTTCTTCTAATGCTATCGGACGCATTCCATACAACGGAATAATAAATTTAAATCGGGTCCCTTCTTTACCTTGATAAAAAAAACTAGAAGGTGGTAATGAGTGCAACGAAAAGATATCTTGCGCATTATGTTCCTTGCATAAAGGCAAACTGATTTGAAAATAACAACATCCAGTTTCTTTTGCTTTTTGATGCAATTTTTGAATGCACGGGTCAATTTCCATTTCGTAACCTGGCAGTAAAACGGGACCGCATGGGACGACCATAAATTTAAAAAAAGAAAATTGAGCAACTACATATCCGGCACCACCCACCAATATATCACCATCTTTCAAAAAAACAAAACCCGTTCGAAATCCATACGATGCATACGATTGAACCCAATCGGAATATTGATTGTACAACCCTCGGGGATGGGATTGCAAAAAGGTATCCCAAGCGGCTAAATCAGCAGACGAATTTGAAAATTGGTAGACTATCATGAGATTACGCGCACGGGCATATCAAAGCCGTTAGTTACAAAAATAGTGCCCTGCGTATCGCTATCCAATGTAACCGCAGAAAACTTTTCCCAGGCCGCTGCCAACTCACTTATCGTAGGGTTCCATAGTTTTTGCGCCTGAATCAGTATTGCTAAATGGTTGAAATTTTGAGCTGGAATTGGCGCAACAGTGGTTTCATTTTCCAAAAAACGACCGTCATGATGCTTCATGGCTACAGAAAAATAGGTGTGGGCTATGAGTATACCCGCATCATCCTGGAGTTTAGCTAAGTTATCTTTACTTAAGCCTTGGGCAAAATCCACAAGTTCAAGAGATTGGAAAACCGTATACGTATGATTACCTAATTGATGCTTAAAAAAAACGGGGGCAAATCGAGCTAACGGATACGGTTGGTTAACCCGTTGTTTACCTCCAAAATAAAATTGAAGTAGTTTGAAAATAATCGGAGTAAAACAGAAAATAAACCGAACCAAGTGTTGTGGCTTTTTACTTTGCTTAAATTGACGCAATGCAGCCAATGCGTCAATATAAAAGCGGATTCGGCGTTTGGAATTATCGGCATAAAAAACTACATTTTTAAGTCTATTTTCCCAGCGCTTTTTAAATGACAACGGTCGAATAGATTGTTGAAATGCAGCAAAGGTAAACTGCTGACAATCCAGCTGATTTATAACCCCATTAGAAACTCTACCGCTATCATTATAATTCCAAAAAAGAGATATCGAATTGTGCTCCATCACGTTTTGAAATTCGGATGTTGCATATAATGAATTTCGATACATCGACCAATTGTAGGGCTGAAACCCATGATCAATCCAAACCGAAATAGTAGGCAATGGAGCCTTAAAATTGAGAAAGTCATTTTTGCTTTCCGAGTCGTTTTTTATGGATTGCGACAACGAATGATAAGCCAACTCATGCCCATCATTAGCCCAATTCAACAATTCATCTGATTGGTATTGCCACGAAGCATTATCTTTTCGTTTGGAAAAATGATGAAGAAAAAAACCTTTGGTAACCTTAATCCCTTTGGATTTGAAAAACTCACGTTGCATTTTCAAATTTTCAGCCGTATCATAGTCGCAATGATCCGTAAAACAAACGACTCCCACAAATGGTAATGGGGTACGACTCAATTCTAATGCTCCCGTTTTGGAAAACAACAAAGCGGGCAAACTAGCTAAAGGAACCGACTTTGCTCCCTCTCGGGATTTAAAATTTTTTGAATCGGTATATACCGTTAATGCCTCGGCATCTTCGGGATGAAAATGCCAATACAATTTATTTGGCGTAGCATTGAACCACTCCCAAACTCCTTGGTTTGTTGAACTTTGTACAAATGTTCCGTCTTCGAGTTGGAGGATTTTATTGGCAAATTCTGGTATACTTCCCTCTTTTTTACTAGAAATCCATTGGTAATTGTGATTTCGAAAACGCATCAATGGTTGGTCAAATGTAAGCACCAAAGTAAAACGATGCGGAATCGTAGCTGAAGTTAGCACACATTTATGAGCGCCAATACAATTTATGGTAACCGGCAATTGCTCTAATTGGTGTTGAATGTATGCTGAACTAATCATTTATTGCGTCCGTTTTCCTAATGCATTTAATTTTTTTGCGTAAAAAACTGATTTCTTGAATTGTAAAATACGGTAGGGCAACTTAAGTAATTTCAATGGAATTTCCCATTTACTCCCCTTTTTAAACAAATACATGGAAAAATATTTATACTTGTATTCCGTAAATTGTTCCGAATTAAATTGCTTTAGGATTTGGTACATGATGGTCGGACTTGGCACAGGTCGAATCCATTTCACAGGAACATCCAATTCCCAGGGTTGTTTTTTGCGTTTTTTTCCCATGATTTTGGCTTGTTTTCCCCAAAATCGGTAACCTCCTTGAGGTGGTTTTAAGTGCAAATTGGTTGAAAAAGGATTGAATAAAACCGGAACACCAATTTTAGTTAATGAAATCCCGAAGTCACTATCTTCACCATAGCCTCCATCATAATTGATGTCATTGCCTTCTAGTTGCATCACATATTCACGACGCACACACGAATTGGCATTACTAAAATTACTTGATAAACCAACCATCCATCGGTTGCCCTCGTAGTTGTTCAATTTTTGAACAAGATCTGTTAAATTTTGTTGTTGATGATCCGCACGAATGTCCAAACCATTGGCCGCACCGGCTTGATAGGTTTGTAATAGTCGAATATGATTTTCAATAAAATCAGAAGGAATCCGAATATCATCATCGCCAAAAACGATAAATTCACCGGTACACAAAGCAATAGCTTCGTTACGTGCGCGACAACTTCCTTGGGTTGTTTGCCATTTAAAAACTACTTCAAAAGGGTAAGCGCTGGGGTTATACAATGATTCATCACGCGATTCGGATGGAGTGGCATCAACGACCACCACTTGCGATGGCAGGTAGGATTGCTTTTTCAAATCATCCAATAATGTAAGTGTATAATCCTGACGTAACATGGTTGGGATAATATAACTTACGGTAGGTTTCCCTTGAATAGGTTTGAGATCACGCGGTGGAATTGAAGGCAAATTTTTACGCAATTTGAATTTAGATTGGGCTTTCAACAATGCAGTCCATTCCAACGGATTCCACCAACCTTTTCGGTACGCCATAAATACCGCATGATCAATTTTGAAATTTTTGATGTAAAAATCATACCGTTCCTGGCGCGAAATTAATAGGGCATCCTTAGCCGTTTCAGTATACAAACCTTTCACATACATAGGGATAGCTCCTTGATTACGAAGGGCATTAAACCCAAAATCCAAGGCAGCCAATTGTAAATTGGAATAATCGGAATCAAAGCCTCCTAATGCCTCCCAAACAGATTTACGAATAGCAAAACAATTGGGATTAATACGCCAACTGACACACGCATCGAGTCCATCAAAATCATTGATATACCAAAAAAATACAACGGTTTGATAAACTATGTCCTGGAATGCATTTTTATATCCCTGTTCAAAAGAAGAATGCCAAATATCGCCATACCCTTCGGCCAAATGGTTTAATCTTTCTAAGTTAGGTGTACCCCTGTAGAGTATCACTTCACCCGAAGGAGTGCAATGTTCTTTAAATTTAATCTCGGATGATTTATTTTCTTTCATTTCTAAAGGAATAGTAGCAAAGATAATTTTTGAGCGCTATAAAACCAATAGAAAATTATAGGCTATTGGGTTATGAAACGATTTTTATATATTTCAACAGTTATTATTACAGTAACTCTTGATACGTTGCAACCCATTGAGCGGCCACTTTTTCAATACGAAACCTCTTTTCAATCGTAGTTCGGGCTTCAAGAGCCATCGTTTTTGCTAATGCGGGATTTTCCAAAAGTTGAACCACCATGTCGGCATATTCTTGATGATGGGTAGGATGCACCAAAAAACCGTCAATACCATGTGTAATAATCTCTGAGGCCCAACCGATATTTGAGGCCACTAAAGGCTTTTGAACGGCCATAGCTTCCAACCACGAAACGGGTAAGGCTTCGGCAAAAGTAGGAAAAACACAAACCGTTGCTTTAGCAATCCATTGACGCATTTCATCATAAGGAACAGCGCCTACATATTGTACTTTACGCAAGGCACTTGCTGTAAACAGAGGCTGCATCATTTTCCAAACCGATCGATTGCCTGTTAGAACATCTGCAGCATCTTTACCTACCAATACTAACTGAGCCTCTGGATGTTTTTCATGGATTTTATTAAAAATTAAAGGTAATTCTAATAATCCCTTTTTACGTATTAAGGTCCCAAAATACAAAATCGTATGCGGATCTGAGGTAGTAGAAGGAGTAAAATTTTCTAAATTGATTCCATTAGGAACAACCCGATATTGACGTGAACGACCAAATACTTGATTGGACTTATTTCCTGTATAATCACTCACCGCAATAATTCCAGTCGCTTTTTTATACGCTAACTTTTCATAAAGCTGATTGCGCCATTTTAGTTTTCTATTTTCGAGAGCACAAAAATAGGTATCGCTCCCGTGCAGACGCATAACTATTGGGCACTGGGTATTTACATATGCGGTTACACCCTGCCAATCGGGGACTTCTAAGACTTCTATTTGCTTTTCGTAATACAACGTATTGAGAAGACGTTGCAATTTTTTTTGAGTCAAATACATAGACAATCCTTTGACTTCCTTGTTTTTTACCACATAAAACAAAATCCCCTCATCTTCAAAAATCAAATCCTGAGGTTGACCGTAAACAATAATTGTAATTTGATGGCCTAGGGCTTGAAGACCGCGCACCAAACTGTAAATTGCCGTTCCAATTCCACCTGAATTTCCAATTTTTGGATGGGGATATTCTATTGTAAGGAAGCCTATTTTCATTGCGTTAATTGGAAATAATGATGAACCATTTGCGCCAATGTCAATGCATCAACTTTAGTGTTGTAAGTTACCGAATTATCTAAAACTTTCTGATTGGCAATTAGGTTTTGTAAAAGGGTAGCCAATTGATCTACATTTCCAACGTCATACAAAAATCCGTTGATTGGTTCTTCAACCAATCCGAGTACATTTCCCTGATTTTTTGTTGTAATAACCGGTAGGCGGCATAATAAGGCCTCTACAACCGAATAACAAAAGGTTTCACCATGAGAAGGATGAATTAAATAATCATATTGTGCATATAAAGCATACAAATGGGACACACTTCCCTTAAACGTTATATAGTTTTCTAATTGATAGTCTAGCACCATTTGCTTCAATGAATCACCATAGTAACCCTCGCCATAAATTTCAATTGAAAATGGAACTTGGGGTAAACGATGAACTACAATACGAATGGCTTCAATTAGGTCTTGAATCCCCTTATCCTTTCGCAAATGACAAGCGACAATAAATGATCCACGAAAATGCGTGTCTGTACGTTTGACCAATTGTGCTGTAGGTAATCCATTAAAAATTACATGGGTTCGGGATTGTATTTGATTTCCTAATTCTTTGATTAGTTGTTGACGTGAATATTCCGAAACACCAATAAACTGATCAATAGCGCCTGAATAAAGCCAACCTTTTAATCGTTTTTCAATTCTTTTTTTTAGCGAATACCCTCCCACTGGTCGCGGATTGTGATCGACCGCAATTACTTTAGCATCATACGTCGACTTGAAACGTTTAAAAAACGAAGTGCTAATCTCAATGAAATGGGTAAATACGTGAGTGTAATTATTTTGAGCGAAATGATTTAAAAAATACATTTCTACATTACCCTCTTGACTAGAAAACAAATCCAAATTTGCATACCCCTGATGTCTTGAGATTGTAGGAAAAAACCAATCGATCTGATAGCCCGCCGTCTTACATTGGGCATCAAACAACCAAAAAAAATGGTCCATACCTCCAACACGCTCTGGTAGTAATCGGTAGTTACAAAGTACCGCTATTTTTTTCATTTACTAAAAGGTAATAATTGGCTTAATTACTTGAATGCAGCATTTATTAAAAAATTGCTTTCGTACTACATCCATTGTAATAATTCATCGGTTATGCGTTTGCTTATGCCCGCAATTGGTTTGCAAACTTCAATTTCAATCAACTTTTCACGAGCCGCTGCATCATATTCGGGATGAGAAAGATACCGGTTGAGCGCTGCAATTAAATCTGTTTCATTTCTTGCGATTTGGGTTGCTTGACAATCTAAAACGGTTTTGATGTGGGCATATTTCAAAAAGCGACTGTCATTGTACAGTCCGTTTGTTTCAGTACCCATTACCGTATTAATTACCGGCTTGCCGAAAAGCATAAAGTCCAAACTCATAGTAGACAACATATTGACATTAATATCGGAATGTTCAATAATTGCCCGTAAATCAAAAATATCTTCAACCGCTGGTATCCGTTGCGACCACATCTGATCATGATTCGAGCGGGTTTGTATCCAATGGGGATAATTCCATCTAATTTCGGGATAGTCCTTCCGAATAGCTTCAAAACGCGTAGGCTCTTCTGCTGGTGAGGTGCGTACTATCAATTGGGCGCTCACGGCTAATTTTTCTTGTCGAATCGCTTCAGCTATCATTTGAATTACAAGTGGGTCATTTCCACCGATTGATTTATCGGCGCAGCTGAAACAGATAATTTTTTTTGACTCATCCAACTGAAATCGATTTAAAAAAGAAGCGCGATCCGTTTGGTATTGGGATAAAAAATAGGGCTCAAATTGAGGTGTACCTACAATTTTCACGCCATCAGGATTGGTATTGGGATAAAATTGAATCAATTCATCTTTCATCAATTGACTCCAAACTAAAAAATAATCAAATGTTCCCAACATTCGCCCTTTGGAAGCCAAATTATCCCAACTAAAAATAAATGAACACGTTGGAATTTTCACGCGTTGGGCAGCATATAAAAATGGTGCTAAATACGACGGCCGTTGGTGAGTAAAAAAGACCAAATTGGGTTGATCTTTTTTTAGGAGTTCAATATACGATCGGGTTATTTTATGCTTTGAAAACGCCAAAAATTGTAACTTTTCAGCAAAAAGTATTGTTGCATTTGAACTGTAAACTCGAGATACTATATAAAAAAACTTAACAATCAAATTCTTCAAACTATTCGACTTTGGATAATTCGTTCGGTTATTATCAGTCATGCCGAAATTGTGTTTGCTTTTTTCCATATGCGCAATTTCTTTCCATTTTCTAAAAATAAAAGAAATCGGTCCTTCATGGTAAACATCCAATTCATGAACCGTTACGTTTGGCCATTGGTCAATAGAATAAATCGAAGCAGGCAAACCAGAATAAATAATAATTTGATCCATTTGAGGAACCGCTTCCTCCATAAAATTACTCATGATAAAGTTGCGGTACCCTACGCCGTCTGTAATTACGATTCCGAGTTTTTTCATTGTGCGAGTTTATGGCGAATTTTAGCAAGAAACTTTTTCCATTTTTGTTGCAATGTAAAGGTACTTTTTTTGAATAAAATAGGCACTGCTGGCCTGGTGGAATTTAAGGTTGGGATTTGATTTAGAAAAGTTTCGATTCGCTCGGTATGCTTTGCATTAATACCATAACTACGAGCATACCAGGTATGGGTTAGCATTTTTTTGCCATTCACATAAATCGAGTTAGCAATTGAATCGGATTCTGTAATTGAATCGAGAAACAAGAACCGATGCCCTTTTCGGCGCAGCCAGAAATAAAAACAATAATACATTTCAAATGTACTTTCCGTATTGTAAGCATACGGTAATTTCGAAATATCATCCTGGAATTCCCCTGGAGTGCAATACTGATGGTTTTGGATTTCCCTTTTATTGTATATTTTTTCAATGGCCTTGAAATTCAATATTGAAAAAAACGTATTGATAACAAAGGGATTATAATTGCGGTGCGCAATTACACCTCCGTCGCGAACGCCACAAACGGTATATTGCTGTTTTTCCATGGTTTCAATTAATGAAAAAACAATATCCGACTGTGTAAAAAGAACGTCTTCATCTGCCATTATTAACCATTCAATTCCTTTTCCTTTTAATTTTTTAAAAAGATAATGTAGGCTATGTATTCCATGCATTCCATTTCGTCCATCAATCACATAGTTTTGGATGCCTTTTGGAAACAAAGGAGAAGATTTTTGATATAATTCAAAATTGATAACTGTAGAAATTAGCGCAATTTTTGATTTATCCATTCTTCACTTTATTATTCATCAAATAATTAGAGGTTTCATTGTTATCCCCTTTATAAATAAAAATCATGTTGTGGTAAAAATGCATCGAGATAATGTGTGCATCATAGTAATTGCGCTGATAATCCGGTATCATATATTCCGAATGATTTAATCCGTCAATTAAAGATTTGAAATATTCATAAATGGTTCCTTTTTGATTGAAATCATTAGAAGTTCCGCCATAATGCTCCCAGTATGAAGTTTGGGTATCCTCAATAACATAGATTCCTCCTTTTTTTAATTTGGGAAATAAAAACTCAAACGTTTGAATCACATGCGCATTAATATGACTTCCATCGTCAATAATCAAATCCAATTCACCGGTATGCGCAATAACTTTTTGCAAAAATTCAAAATCGACTTGACTGCCTTGAAAGATTTTTATTCGGGATTCTTGTTGGGGTGATTTATCATAAATATCGAGCGAAAATATTTTACCCAATGGGAAATATGATTTCCACATCCGAAGCGAATTTCCTCCAGAAAAAGGAGATTCATAGCCCCCTACTCCTATTTCTAACAATTTTACACGCTTAAATCGATAGGGTTTAAAATGCAATTGGTAATGAGGGGTGTAAAAGTGCCCACCCCATTTGTCGGTTTTAAACAATATTGCCCGTTGGGTCAAATTTCCAAAAGCAAAAAAACCCAAAAAAGCTTTCCACTTGTTTTTGATTTTTTGCTTGGTTCTAAAATGAATATTTTTTTTTATTGATTGAATCATTTGACCGAAATTCTAAAGTTATTTCTGAAGTAGAAATAAACTGTTTACCCATTGCCAAATATAAAAACTATTATCATTATTTCCCTTACAATATTGGTCCCAAATGGATAAAACTTGTTTGCGATTGACAAAATCTAATTTTGAAAATTGATGAATCCAATCGTTAAACGCTTCTTGCAGTTGCATACCAATCCACTCACGCTGGGGAGTTTGTAATGCTTTTTTTGGGGCATAAACTATAGTAGAATTGAATTTGTCTTTAACCATTTCGCGCAACAACCATTTTGAGTCGGTTCCATTGTGTTTGAGGGCATCCTCTTGAGCAAAAGCCAATTCGACCAAACGATAATCTAAAAATGGTTCACGCAATTCTACACCGTACATCATGCTTACCCGGTCATTAAACCGAAGGGCGCGTGGTATTTTAGTATACATTAAATCCCGGTATTGGAGGTTTTGCAGTTGACTCTCAAAGGGTTTATCATAAATTTCTATTTGTTTCTGTGCCAATAGTTCAGGGTCGATGCATTCCGGATGCACAGGATTGGTCGTTAATCCTTGTATTAAAAAATTCGAATCCGTAAAATAATAATCGTATCCTGCCCAAGCCTCATCCATTCCTTGACCATCCAACAAAACCGGTATATTTTTCTTTCGGGCAGCTTCAAACAGTAAGCTGTAGGCCAATGTTGGAAAACCTCCAAAAGGCTCATCTTGAAAGTAGCTAACTTTTTGTATTAAATCGGGAACCGCATTAGGAGTAAACAACACCTTATTTAGGTGATATCCAGTATTGGAAATCAAATCTTCAACCCAACTCAATTCATCGTATTTTTGGTCATTACAATAAAAAGTAAAGGCATCTATTTTTTCATGAGAAGGCAAATGGGCATTTACCATAGCCAATAAGATAGATGAATCGAGACCGCCACTGATGTTCATACCAATTGGAACATCAGCGCGAAAACGCAATCGAATGGCATGCAATAAAAGGGCTTCATAGGATTCTTTTAATTCAGTAACTGGTAATTTTGGCGTGTTTTTTATCCGGTCAACAAAATCATACCAAAGCTGTGGTTGTAGTGTGGTGTCTTCGAGCGAAAGAATTGCATAATTACCACCTGGCAACTGTTCAACACCTTTCCAAAACGACTGATTTGGCATTCCGTAGGACCCTTTTTTATAGTAGGCAGCCCATACGGGTTCATTCATAACCTTCGGAACCCCTACATGAAATAACGATTTTATTTCACTTGCAAAATAAAGACTTCCGTTACAAAAGGAATAATACAGTGGTTTGACTCCAAATCGATCACGTGCCAAAAACAGTTCTCGCTTTTCCGTATCCCAAATAGCAATACTAAACATTCCATTTAATTTGGACAACATCGTTACTCCCCACTTTTGGTAAGCTGCAAGCATGACCTCTGAATCTGATGTGGTCGTAAAATGAAAGGAAGTTAGTTCTTTTTGAAGCTCTTTAAAGTTATAAATCTCCCCATTAAAAACCATGATATAGCGGCGGTTATGGCTAAACATCGGTTGGTTAGCGGCTTTAGATAAATCCAAAATACTCAGCCGATTATGACCTAAAGCAATTCCGGGTTGGCACCAATATTCTTCAGCATCGGGACCTCGATGCCGTTGTTTTTCAAGTAACTTTAATACGGTGTTTTCAGAAGCAGCCGCTCCAAGTATTCCGGCAATTCCGCACATTAGCTTTTCAAATTCAATAATTGATGTAACTGTACTGCTTTATCCCAATCAGCCGGGGTGTCAATATTGACAATATATTGGGGATCCGAAAGTACAAAACCTAATTTTTCTCCATAAAACGAACCTTTTTCCAACCATTTTGTTTGCGTTAAATAGACCGCACCATCCCGATAATACGCTTGCGGCAGGTCCTGACGACGTGAAATGATTGTAGATTCTCCAGTAGCAATATGCAATGCACCCTTTTCATCGGCCTCAAAAACCCAATGCGGATTGAACTCATCGGGAACTGGTAGCATACTGATTACGGCGTCCCAATTCTCAATTTTCATTTTCTGAATACAATTGGCAATTAAATTTGGTGCTCGGAACGGCGTGGTAGGTTGCAATAAACAAACGGCATCATAATATTCCCCTCGTTCTTTATAGCTTTCGAGGACATGTTGTACCACTGATATACTTGAGGCAGTATCAGTTGCGAGTGCAGCCGGTCGAATAAACGGTACTTCTGCACCATAATTTCTAGCGATGGCAGCAATAGATTCACAATCGGTTGAAACCATAACTTTAGTAAAAAGTTGTGTTTGCAATGCATGTTCAATCGTGTAAGCCAACAAAGGTTTATCTCCCAATAATTTGGTGTTTTTCCCAGGAACACCTTTGGAACCACTTCGAGCCGGTATTAAAGCTAAAATTGTCATTAATACGCGATTGTTTTGTGAAATTGTAAGGGGACATGAGCCAAAATTGCAGCAATTTTTTTTCCGGCATCACCACCACCATATACATTAGAAGGTATTGGACGTGATTGTGCACCTATATGATGAATGGCTTGAATAATCTCATGCTCATTGTAGCCAACATCGATCACATTATTGCCTCGATCTCGTCTATTTTGACGGGAACCAATATTAATAACCGGTACTCCCATAAAAGCACATTCGCGAATTCCAACACTCGAATTGCCAATTAATCCCTTGGAATTTTGTAAAAGGTTTAGAAAATCCATTCCATCCATATTCTTAAAAAAATGAACGTTTTCTAATTGATTTTTTTCCCGAAAACTTCTTATTCCCGTAGACGTTCCATCGGCTCCAGCATCAACATTAGGCCAAAACCATAAACAAGCACTATCTAATTTAGCAACTGCTTTCAAGGTTTCTTCAATGTGTAACCGAGAATCTTGGTACTCGTTGGTTACTGGATGTTGCATCACAACCCAATAACCCTTAGATAAATCGGGCTGACGTCCAACCCCTCCGTATTTTTGATACGGATCAAATGCAAGTCCGCCCTGCTGGAGTACTTCTTGAGCTAAATCAATAGAAGGACATCCTGTATTAAATACAAATGTTGCATTTTCACCGAGTTTGATTACCCGTTCACGTGCACTTTCTGAGGCCACAAAATGATAATCGGCGAGTTTTGTAATGGAATGACGTACCTTTTCATCAATATTACCCGTAACCTCTCCTCCTTGAATATGCGCTAATGGAATATTCATATAGGACGCTGCAATGGCTGTAGCCATTGTTTCAAATCGGTCGGCAACAGTCACTACAATATCGGGACGTATATTGTCAAAAACAGATGATAATTCTAAAATACCTATGCCAGTTGTTTTGGCAGCTGCAGTTAAATTCTCTCCCTCTAAAACATTAAAAACTTTGGCTGCAATAGAAAAGCCGTCTTTTTCGATATAGTTTACCGCTGAACCATAACGGTCCAATAAGGCAGACGCAGCAATAATTAATTGCAATTCCAAATCGGGATGCTCCTTAAGGGCCTGGAGAAGCGATTTAACTCGGCTGTAAGAAGGTCGGGCAGTAATAACGACAGCTATTTTACGTCTTTTCATTGTATATCTTCATCGGTTAAGAAATCCCATTGCGGTTTGTCAAAAATAAGTTTTTTACCCAAGACCTTTTGAAATTCTTTAGCATCTATTCCGTATCCCATAGGTTTTTTTGCTTCCAAATCCTCAAAAGTCAGCACATGTCCTGCTTTTAAGTCTTTATTGACTGCCAATGATTTTCCAAACATTTTTTTCAACTCATGAAAGGGCGCCCCATCGTTTTTATCAACTGGATTTGCTAGTGCAACTTCTAGTTGCCGTAGGGCTAGTACTAATTCCTTTGTTTCATCAATCGTAAGTGAAGAACTTGAATCGGGACCAAACTGACGTCGGTCAAAAACAACATGAAATTCAAGGATAGATGCCCCCATAGTCACTGCAGCGATACCGGTTGATTTTTGCGCAGAATGATCGGAAAAACCTACAGGAACTTGGTAACGCGCTTTTAACTCTTGAATTACATTTAATCCATATCGATCGGGAGTTGTCGGATATGATGTGGTACATTGAAGCAAGGAAAAATCGGCATTTCGTGCCCGTAAAAAAGCTACAGTTGCATCTAATTCATCCCAATTACTCATGCCCGTTGAGACCAATAAGGGTTTTCCAGTTTGTATAATTTTCTCTAACAACAAATGATTAAAGACTTCACCCGAACCAATTTTATATCTTTTTACGGCTAATGCTTCCAACCAATCCACCGCTTTATTACTAAAAGGAGAGCAAAGAAACTCCATCCCTTTCGCTTCACAATACATTTTTATTTCTTGCCACTGTTCAAATGTAAAACCCATCCGTTGCCAATAGGCATAACGCGTAGCATCTTCTTTTGCAAATTGTACACGAAAAGGTTCGTGAATACTACTTTCGGCGGCAGCAATATGCATTTGAAATTTAACAGCATTTACGCCAGTTTCTGCTAATGCATCAATGTAGGAATAAAGCAAACCCAAACTTCCTTCATGGGCTTGACCTATTTCGGCTATGATAAATACGGAATTACTTTTCATGGTGTTCATCAGTGGGTTTCCAATACAATTGGGTTTCGGGCAACTTAAAATACGTACGGTATTCTTCGTTTAAAAAACGGTTGCTGTTTTTCATCAACTTCCCAAAGTTACGCAATACATCGCATAATGCTTGAAAAATTGCAATGAGTGCTTTCCAATCGCCTTTCTTGATACGTTTTGATAATTGAATCCAAATCGTATACGCTAGTCGGTTAGGTATTATTCGTTTTGGGTAAAATAAAAAATACAAATACCAACCCGATCGCAAACTTCTTCGAAGACGTATATGGTAATCGGCATTTTTTTTACGCGCTAATAAATCCACGCGGTGATTGACCAATACTTCGGGGAAATAATGCACTTGCTTATTGATTTTAAACAAATGATACGATGCAAAATCTTCTTCTCCGTAAAAGAAAAACCATTCGGGATAAGGTGGAATTGTATTCCAATCGGCAACACGCCATACATGAGCGCCCCCAGCAAAACTTTTTACACGATGTGGCTTTTGTTGGGTTTCGGTTGACTCGGGTTCATGAATAGACCAAAAAATGCGAAAACTCAATACGCTGCATTCGGGATGCGCGCGAAAATAGTGTTCGATTTTCTCTAACGGATTTTGGGTAATACAATGCAAATCATCATCCAACGAAATCGCATATTCAGCTTGAGTTGCTGCCATGAGTCGGTTGCGACTAAAAATCAACCCTTGGGTCGTTTCATTGCGCAAGAGCTGGATGGTTGGATAATGGAGTGCTAAATATTCTGAGGTGCCATCAGTTGAGGCATCATCACAAACGATGCACTCTACATCTGGCCGGTCTATCAAATCTCCAATTTTTTGCAACGTAAAAATAAGCGCATCTTTACGATTTTTTGTAGTAAAAAGTACGGCGAATTTTTTCATGTTACAATTCTTGAAGGGCTACCATTTGTGCAAAAGTTGCCGATTTTTGAAGTAATTCCTGATAATTCCCAGAAGCTTCAACCTCTCCATCCTTTAGTAAAACAATGGTATCGGCATGTTTAATTGTGGATAAACGGTGTGCAATAATGATAATGGTAAGTTGACCTTTTAAATTTTCAATACTTTCTTGTATAAATTTTTCGGTTTGAGAATCCAAAGCAGAAGTAGCTTCATCCAAAATAAGTATTTCGATATTTTTATACAATTCTCTAGCAATGGATAAGCGTTGCCGTTGTCCTCCCGACATAACGACCCCGCTGTCGCCTAGTATGGTATCGGCTCCATTTTCACTTCTTTGCATAAACGCTTCCAAATCCACTTTCTTAATTGCTTCATTAAAGCGTTTTACATTGTATTCATTTTTTTCATCCCAAAAGGTAACATTATTAAAAAGGGTATCGTTAAACACAACTGTTTCTTGGGCAATAAATCCGATCTTTTGACGAAATGAAGCCAGATTTATGGTACGTAAAGGTTGGCCATCAACTACAATTTCACCTGTCGAGGGTTTTAATAATCCGCAGATTAAGTTCACGAGTGTAGTTTTTCCCGATCCACTTTTACCTACAATCGCTATAGAATTATTTTTAGGAATCGTTAAATTCACTGCGTTTAAAATCGATTTTCCATTTTGATACGCAAAAGAAACATTTGATAAGGATACGGACTTTTCAAAAGATTGAAAAGAGTTTCCTTGAGTAGATTCTGCATTTGTTTTCAATTCATCCAAAAAGGATTCGTAATGATTAACGGATCCTACATATTTTAGGAATGCAGTCCAACTTTGTTGTACGCTCATTAAACTTCCAAATGCGCGATAAAAGAAGAGTAAAATTACGATAATCGCATTAAACTTTCCCCCTAAAATATTCATTTGAATAAAAATAGCTAGTACAAGAAATAGTACGATTATTGGTTCTCTAAATGCCATTACTTTGGCAGAATTTTTACCTAAAACAACGACCTGTTTTTCAATAGCATTTACTTTATCATTTATTTTTGACAAATAGCGCGCCAATAAAGCCGTTGACTTGAGGTATTTATAATTGCCCGTTTTTTGGAGCACTAATCCTGAAAGCTCATTATTTTGATGGGTAATTTTTAAAGATAAGGTTTCTGAACTTTTATATAGCGACTTAAAAACCCATCGTGATAACCACCCGCCGACAATGACTATTAATGTGAATTTTGGATTGGTTAAAAAAGACAATAACAAATAGACAAAGACAAATATGAGATTTTGAATCACCGAGATATATTGAGCAAATGCATTGTTTACATTTAAAATTTCACCCGTAACCGTGTTTTGAATGGTTCCATAATTAAGGGTAACAAATTTTGCATATTCAACATTGGCAATAGCTTCCAATAAACGGTGGCGAATTCGTTTAATGAAGTATGAAGTGGCTAATACACGATAAAAAACATCGACATACCGAAACAGTGCTTTCAAACTAAAGAAAAAAATCATCAATAGTAAAACTGAATTTACATTAGGTTGCAGACCAATCCATTCGAAAAACCGAATAAAATAGGAAGTTTTTTGACTAACAGAACCGGTATCTTCCCCCGAAGCGATTTGAAAAAGTGGAATAAAAATGGTGAGACTCAACGCATCTATTAAACTGTAGAATACACTTATCAATAGAATCATTATTAATCGTACCTTCAAAATTCGGTAAAAAAAATGCAGATACTTAAACTGAGATTTTAATATTGCCTTGAGTTGATTTCGCATTCTTGAAAATTACACTTCAAATTTAGGAAACATATTTTGATAGTTTTAACACATCCTTAATTTAATTACATTTACAATAAAAATCGCTTTATGTTTTTTTTCAAAAAATCCAAACCAATTCTTTCCGATTTAATACCGGAGCGCTATATAGATATTCATAATCATGTTTTGTATGGATTAGATGATGGTGCTGCAAATGCTGAGGAATCGGAATCGCTGCATGCCCAAATGCATGCAATGGGATTTGAAACGCTTATTATGACACCCCATATTATGAGTCATGTTTGGGAAAATACCCCTAAAACTATTGGTGATCGCTTTAATAATTTAAGTGGGTTACCCCATTTCAAAAATGCATCGGTACGATTTGCGGCTGAATATATGATGGATGATCAATTTCATAAACGCATGTATCAAGAACAATTATTGACTTTAAAAGACAATTTTGTATTGGTAGAAATGTCGTATCAACAAGCCCCCCTCACACTCTATGACATTCTTTTTGAGTTGCAGGTAGAAGGATACCGGCCGGTGTTAGCCCATCCGGAACGGTACAATTTTTTACATGGAAATAGAGAAGCGTATAAAAAGCTGAAACAAGTAGGTTGTTTGTTCCAATTAAATTTAGCAGCCGTTACCGGATATTATGGTTTTGCAGTGACCAAAACTGCCGATTTGTTATTAAAAGAAAACCTCTACGATTTCACGGGAAGCGATATTCACCATCAACGACATCTAGATGCTTTCAAAAATCCAGTCATAATTAAAAATAGAGCCCATTTAAACGGATTGCTGGAAAAAAATGAGTTTTTCCGCTAAATCCCAACGGTTATTTTTTGTCCTTAGGTTTAAAAAACGCGAGTACTTTATCTGTAAATGTTAGTTTCTTCTCTTCAACTCCGTAACCATAACCATAACCATAACCATAACCATAACCATAACCATAACCATAACCATAACCATAACCATAACCATAACCATAGGTTCGTTTAAGTTCTGTATCATTTAAAACGATAGCCATGTTGGGCAATTTACCATCTTTATAAATCGACTCCGCGTAACGCAACATTCGTTTATCCAAATAATTGGCACGCATTACATAGATAAATGCATCTGCATTTTTAGCAATTAAAAAAGTATCGGTAACTAAACTAACCGGTGCTGTATCAACCACAATGTAATCGAATTGTGTTTTTAATTCCGTAAATAGATCGGTTATCTTTTGCGTCATTAATAATTCAACCGGATTGGGCGGAATTACCCCAGATGGTAGCGCATAAAAATGATCGTGCCCTTCAATTCTGACTATATAATCGTTAATATTTTCGCCGGTTTTTGACAAATAATTGGTTAACCCTTTACTTGGCAATTTTACGTATTGATCCAACTTTGGATTACGAATATCCAAACCGATGACTAATACCTTCTTACCTGATAATGCAATAGTCGTTGCTAAATTAATTGCCATAAAAGTTTTACCTTCCTTTGGAATTGAAGATGTAACAAAAATCGTTTTACATTTATCCTCAGGCACATGTGCTAATAAAAACTCAAGATTGGTTCGAATAATCCGAATAGCTTCCGCAGAACTGGAACGGCTTTTTGAATTTATAATTTCTTCGTTATTTTCCGAACGGGGCAAATCACCCAAAAAGGGTATGGAAACATTGTTTTCGACATCCATTCTTGTTTTAATCTTTGTATCCAAGAAAAACCGAATAAACAAGATAGTAAAAGGAAGAATCAAGCCGATCAAAAAAGCTATTATATAAACTAAAAGCGAATTAATGGTAATGGGTCCCGTAGAAAATGCACGGTCAATAATTTTTGCTTTAGGAGAAGTAACCGCTAACGAAATTTCAGTTTCTTCACGTTTTTGAAGAAGGTAAAGATATAATGATTCTTTAATTTTCTGTTGCCGTGCAATTTCATTATAAAATCGATCATTGGAAGGCACTTCATAAATCTTACCTTGAAAGAAATTACTTTGTCCGGAAAGATCATTTTTTTTAATCTTCAAATCCCTTTGATGACTTTGAATACTTCCAACAATATTGGATTTAATTTCATCCAATTCTTTATCGATAACACGTATTTGGGGATTATTTTCTGTTGCAGAGGTTAGCAAAGTTTTTCTATGCAGCTCCATTTCATTATACTTCTCAATACTAGAAACGATAGCTGGTGAAGCAGTAATCACATTAGCGGGTATTAAACTTCCGGGTTTCATTTTTCGAACCTCATTGAGCAAATAATCACTTACTTTTAATTCGGTTTCAATTTGGACCAAAAGTCTATTGTATTCTGACTTAGAATTTAGATTTATTTCTGAATCGGATTCTAAATAGGTAAGTCCACGTTGTTTTTTGAATTGTTCAGCGGTACCTTCAACACCTCCTAACTCTTCAGTAATAATTTCAAGTCTTTTATTAATAAAATTCTTAGTAAACTCAGCAACTTGATTCCGATCTCTAATGGCATCTTCATTGTATTGATCAATTAAGGTGTTTAAGTAATCAATACCTCTATCTTGAACTAAATCATTTACACTTAAATCAATTACGTTGGTCTTATCTTGCGATAAAACTACCAATTTAGAGCGTAGAGCATTGGAAACATTTTCTAAGGTCCCTTTTACGATTAAAAAATTCGCAGTCGTATTTTTTGGTAAAGGATATTTTAATTGAAGTAAAAACGAACCTACAGGTGAGTTAATCACTTGACCAAACCTGTATTTTTTTGGATTATTTATATCTTGAAAACTAATTTCAAATTCGTTATTATTTTGGAGACGCACATGAAGATTCAGTTGTGTTTTGTAATAATTTGCCTTCTTATCTGTAAATACAATTTTTATAGGAGATTCATGATACAACTCTTTTGTCACCACTCTGCCTTCACCAAAATAACTGATATCTAAATCTAGTTTTTTAACGACGTCTTGCGTTATTGCACGCGACTTGAGTATAATTATCTCATTTTCAGTATTGTTTTTTGACGAAAAAATACTAAGATCACTAAATGCTGAAAATTCACTTGCGCCTCCTTTCTTTTCATCTTTAATCAATATTGTAGCATTAACCCCGTAATTGATTACTTTATACCGTAAAAAAATCATGGCAATAGCAATGCAAATAATAACGGAAATTACAAACCATTTCCAATGAAATAAATATTTAAAAACTTCATCCTTAATGTTTCCACTATCGGATGTTGTTTTTTCAGTATTTAAAGGTAAGGGATTTTGCATCATTGGTTAACGATTAAGAAGAATAAGTACCGTGGTTAAAAAGCTGGCTACTGATACAATTAAAGGTAAATTAGGTAATGCACTTGCATCAACTTTTGCTTTGCGTTCTTGAATATAAATCACGTCGTTTTGATCCAAATAGAAATACGGGGAATTTACAACATTTGCATTGGTTATATCAACATTGTTAAAGGTTTTTACCCCTTGATAATCTCGAATGATTAAAATATTATCCCTGCGCCCATAAGGTGTGATATCACCTGAAGCTGCAAGAGCATCCAATAAAGTAACGCGATTGGTTTGAAAATCTTTAATCCCAGGACTTTGGACCGCTCCTAAAACGGAAACTTTAAAATTTAAAATTCTAATATTTATTACTGGATCAACTAGATAAGACTTTAATTTATCATTTAACATTAACTTCAATTGATCAACTGTATAGCCCGCTACCGATAGTTTTCCTAATACTGGAAAATCAATATTTCCTTCACTATCAACCAAATATCCGTTATTTATATTATTAGTATTTGCCGTATTGTTATTTGTATTTGGATTTAAATTAAAGGGTTCTGCTAATTCCTTTTGAAAGGTTGATACTAAAATCGAAATCCGATCGTCTTTTTGGATAATAGGTTCATAGTTTGAAGATGCATTTTTCATATCATACGTTCCTTGAAGTAAATAATACTTCTTTTTTGAAACACATGAAAATTGTGTTAAAGCAATACAAATCAGAAGAATAAGCTTGATTTTAGTTCTCATTTAAATACAATTAAGAAATGCAAAGATAGCATTTGTAGTGGAGTTATTTTATTTTCCAAGTTCTTAACTATCGAGTTCTTCATAAATCGAGTTTTTACTTTTAAAGTCTGGAACCAACTTTTTCATAATGACGACTGTTTCATTGGCATCTCCATTTCGAGCTGCTGCAATTAAGGTTGCTATTTGTTGATTGATTTCTTCAAAATCGGCATAAGTTTCCCTAGCTATCATAATTTTCTCATGATGAGTTGGTAAATTTTTTGCCGAATCATTCAATAGTTCTTCATATAATTTTTCTCCAGGGCGCAATCCTACAATTTTAATCGAAATATCTTTATCAGGAACAAATCCTGCCAAACGAATCATCTTTCTTGCCAAATCAATAATTTTGACTGGTTTACCCATATCAAAAATAAAAATTTCACCACCACTTCCCATTGAACCTGCTTCTAGAACTAATTGACAAGCTTCGGGAATGGTCATAAAATAGCGAATAATTTCGGGATGCGTAATCGTAATTGGACCTCCTTCTTGAATTTGGCGCGTAAACAAGGGAACTACCGAACCGTTGGATCCCAAAACGTTACCAAATCGAGTCGTAATAAAATGCGTAAATTGTTCCGATTGTAATACTTTATGTTTAAAATGCTTTGACTGTACATACATTTCGGCAATACGTTTACTAGCACCCATTACATTACTCGGGTTGACAGCTTTGTCGGTTGATATCATCACAAACCGATCGACATGGTATTTATTGGATAAATCGGCTACGTTTTTTGTCCCTAAAACATTGGTAAATACGGCTTGCGCCGGATTGATTTCCATAAGTGGCACATGCTTGTAGGCTGCTGCATGATAAACAACTTCGGGCACATACGTTTTAAAAACCAATTCCATAAATTGATAATCCCGAACATCGCCAACAATATCTACCATCTCAACATCGGCATTTGTATTGGCTATCGCTAACGATAAATTATGTAATGGCGTCTCCGCTTGATCCAATACAATAATTCGCTTGGGTTGGAAATTCAAAACTTGCCGAACGATTTCACTTCCGATTGAACCTGCTGCACCGGTAACTAATATTGTTTTATTATTTAAATTACTGGATATCAAATGATTGTCAAGGGTAATTGGTGCACGCTCCAATAAATCATGAATTTCAAAATTTTTAATTTTTTTAGAAATCTCACGCGTATCATCCCAATCGGAAACCACCGGTAGTGTATACACCTTAAAACCATACTCAATACATTCATCTACCAAATTAAACTGTTCATCTTTTGTTAAAGATCGGTCGGCAACAATCATCGCTTCGGCTCCTTTTGAACGCAACAAAACAGGAATACTTTTTTTAATTTGAAATATCGGAAGGTTTAGTATGCGCTTGGTAAAATTTTGATTTTCCTTATCGATAAAACCAACAATTGCAAATCGCCCAGGCCGCTCTGATAACAAAGCATTTGCCAAAGCAGTAGCATTGGCATCAGTTCCAAAAATAATTGCTTTTGTTTTGGCATCGGTTGAATTAGAAGTAAAAATTCTATCAAAAACTTGCTTGACAACTAATCGAAAAAAAAACAAAAAACTAAACGATAAAACGGCATTAATAAACGCACCAGTAGTTAAATATACTTTATTTTTAGTAAAAATAACAACGATAAAATTGAATACTAAAATGGCAATAAACGTTGAAAATTGTGCAAAAAACAATTTTAATGCATCTATCAACGAAGAATGCCGAATAATACCTGAATAGGTTCGGTATAACCAAAAGAAAAATACATTAATAATTACATAAAAAACAATTGCGAAAGTAAAATGTTGATCGGGCACATACGATAATCGCAGCCCCTTAAATAAAAAATACGTGAGTATTCCTGAGGCAACTACAATACTTACATCTAAAAGTAAGATGAGCCAACGCGGGAGATAACCTAAGCTTTTGAAATTAAAACCGGTATTGATATCACTGAACGCTTTAAAAAATAAAGCAATGTAGTTATGTTTATCCTGGTCTTTCAATCCTTAAAAATTAACAAGGGTAAATTTAGTAATTTTTATTTCTTAAAAAAACTTAAAAGGTATTAATTACAGCTGCAATACGCTCACGGTCTTCATCGGTTAAATTCGAACCTGACGGCAAACACAAACCTTTGACAAATAAATCTTCGGCTACTGTATTCCCATAATAGGGAGCTTCTTGAAACACCGGTTGTAAATGCATCGGTTTCCACAAAGGTCGGGATTCAATATTTTCTTTTTCCAAAGCTAATCGTAAATCTTCTCTTGATTTACCATTGTTGAATTCAGGATTTACTATAATTGCCGACAACCAATGGTTTGAAAAATAGGAAGCACTAGGTTCACATAATACACTTATCCCTTTTTTATCGGCAAATAAATTGACATAAAATTCATGCATTTCCCTTCGTTTTTGAATATGTGCATTCAAAACTTCCATTTGCCCGCGACCGATACCCGCACAGATGTTACTCAATCGGTAGTTATACCCTATATGACTGTGTTCATAATGTGGCGCTTGATCGCGTGCTTGGGTTGCTAAAAAAACCGTTTTTTCTTTAACCGTTTGGCTCGAACATACCAAAGCTCCACCCCCAGAAGTGGTAATAATTTTATTTCCATTAAACGATAATACACCAAAATCTCCAAAAGTACCACAAAATTTACCGTTATAATGACTTCCTAAAGCCTCCGCGCTATCTTCGATTAGAGGTACCTCATATTTTTTTGCCAATGCGACTATTGCATCCACTTGAAATGGCATTCCATACAAATGGACCGCAATAATGGCTTTCGGCTTCTTTCCTTTGGCAATACGATCCACAAGTGCGTTTTCTAACGCTACTGGACAGATATTCCAGGTTGTAGGTTCAGAATCAACAAATATAGGCGTTGCACCAAGATAGACAATAGGATTGGCAGATGCCGAAAAAGTCATCGATTGACAAATCACCTCATCACCTGCTTTTACTCCTGCTAGAATTAAAGCTAAGTGTAAAGCCGCTGTCCCTGAACTCAATGCTGCAACGGCATGTGTATTGCCTAAATATTGTTCCAGATCCGACTCAAATCCGGTTACATTTGGACCCAATGGGGCAACCCAATTGGTGGCAAATGCCTCATTTACATACTGCTGTTCGTTGCCACCCATGTGGGGTGAAGACAACCAAATTTTTGACTTAGACATGCGCTTCATTGTATTTAATTATTTTGCCCGGATTACCAACTACGACCGCATAATCGGGTACATCGCGAAGTATTACCGCACCTGCTCCTATGGTACACCATTGACCAATCGTTACACCTTGAATAACACAAGCCCCTATCCCAACATGAGTCCCTGTGCCAATAGTAACATTGCCCGCTAAAGAAACCCCGGGCGAAATATGGACAAAATCCCCAATCACACAATCATGATCCAAAGTCGCCCCAGTATTGACAATGCTATGTACACCTACTCGCGTATCCGTATTGATAACAGAACCCGCCATAACCACACTCCCCTCACCTAAAAATGACTGAGGAGAAACAATCGCTTGAGGATGAATGGCCGTTAAAAAAGGACCTGCATACCGTTGGGCTAAAGCCGCTCTAATGGCATTATTCCCAATAGAAAAAACCATTACATAGTTTTCTTCCCAATCAACAGTATCTGTAGTCACAACAGATATGCCATGAATATGTGGGAATTTAGGATTGTCGTCACAAATACGATCTATCGAAACCCCTTGGGCTTGGAGAATATCCAATACCACTTTTCCATGCCCGCTGGCCCCATATAAAAGTACTTTAGTTTCCATTAAACGGTTCTATTGTTGAAGAATCGGCTGCATTGATACCTTCACTGATGAGTACTTTTTTAACTGTTTTAAAAAGAATTTTCAAATCCAAAATAAAGGAAATATGATCAACATACCAAACATCATATTCAAATTTCTTATCCCAAGCTATCGCATTTCGCCCATTGACTTGCGCCCAACCCGTGATACCCGGTTTTACTTCGTGGCGACGGTTTTGAAACTCACTATACAAATGCATATAATGCGTCAATAAAGGGCGGGGACCTACAAAGCTCATATCACCCTTTAGTACATTAATTAATTGTGGAATTTCGTCTAACGAAGCTTTACGCACAAAAGAACCAACCTTAGTTAATCGCACGGCATCGGGCAACAACTTGCCTTCCGCATCTTTTCGGTCGTTCATGGTTTTGAACTTGATTATACTAAATATTTTACCCTTTCGCCCCGGACGTTTTTGAATAAAAAATGGATTTCCTTGATTAGCATAGGTCAATAACAGCATAACCAAAAGGAAAACCGGAAGTGGCAATAGCAAACCCAAGAAAGCAAAGAGAACATCAAAAAAGGGCTTAATTTGTAGTTTATATACGTTTTTCATCAATACATTTTTTGTAAAATTCCAAAAGAGCATTCCAGACTATCGCATTGGTGTATTTGGCACAAATTTTCACCCTGGCTTGTTGTCCTAATTGATATAAAAATACGGGATCTTTAATCAAATTCTCCATAGCCAATTGCAACCCTTTTTTATCTTTTAATTGAACCACTAGTCCGTTGATATTGGTTTCTATTACCTCATTGCAACCAGGAATATCGGTAACAACACATGGGAGTTCCATAGCACCTGCTTGAAGTACTACATTAGGAAAACCTTCTCTATAACTTGGCAAAATTAATGCATCGCTCATTTTTAAAAAAGGACGAATATCTTCTTTAAAACCTACATGGATAATTCTCGAATCGTTTTCAATTGCATGAATTGTTGACTCAGGTAGCGGATCTAGATTGGGTTCAAATGGGCCTACAAGAAGCAAATGCACCTTGGAATGCAGCTTTGATACATTTAAAAAAGCGTCAATTAACTCTACTATTCCTTTATCTACAACTAATCGGCCAACAAAAACAAAAACAAAATCTGTATTATTATATGAATACAATTCACGTAACTCTTTACGAGAAGAAAGCACTGCATCGGGCGAAAAAAAAGCTGTATTTACACCATTTACATTTCCATTGGCTAAAACCTGTAGCGTCTTATAGGTAATTTTATTTATTTGTAATTGTGCTTTAACTCCTTCACCTTCAGGAATGATATGTGTTGCCATAGCACAAGTTATCCGATCCATTTGTTTTAAAATAAAATGTAACATTCCTGTACGATACGGAAAAATTAATCCCGTAAAGGTATGTATACGAATAGGGACTCCTGCTAATCGCGCGGCAATCATTGACAATAAGCCAGCCTTGGGTGTTATAGAATGTACTATTTGTGGCTTTTCTTTTTTAAATAAAAAATATAACCGAATAAGGGCAATGACATCTTTTTTTAGATTGATAGCCCGCTCCATTGCAAGAGGCACTGTGCGTACTCCTTCGCGCTGGGCAACTTTTTCTAAATGATGATCGCTTCCAGAAACAGCAACTACTTCGTGAAATTGTGATAAATACTTCAATTGTCCTTCCAAAAGTAGGTCAAGCGAGAGCGGTACTGTTGCGGTTCGGATGATTTTTAACATCTAATTCTCAATTGAAAATAATCTTGAAATATTTCCTTTTACAAACACAAGGAGTAAAAATAAAGGAAAGAAAATCAACAATAACTTAAACACAAATTTTTTACGATCATAAATGGAATTATATACATACCACATTCCTTGAATTTTCAATTTATTTTTCCAAAAAACACAGTCCGCTATTGGACTATTCATTTTAAACAATTGAAAAAATAAAGTCACAACTAAAAAATTTAACCGCTCTAAATAAAACGCTTTTTGACTTTCATTCTGCGTTTGTTCAACTACTTTAAAATCAGAATTTATAATACTTATCACTTCAAAAATATCATGAAGCATTTTTTGCTTTTTGGACACCTCTTTATTTCGCGTAATTGAATTAGCCGATTGAACAAATTCTGCACCTATTAATGAAGTAGCATAAACCTTTTCTGCTTTGATAAATATACGCGTATTAAACTCATAATCTTCGATAAAAATTCTTTCTAAAAAAAACAATTGATTTTCGAGTAAAAAAGATCTCTTGTACAATTTATTACAAGCAGAATTCATATATCGAATGGATTTATAATAGCTTAAACCATCCAGCACCTGAGAGGAATGGTTTTTGTATTCATAAATAACGTGACCCGCTATTGAAACTCCTCGTGCACCAAATTCTAAAACATCCAGATTAAATTGTGAAGCCAAATCGAATAGGGTATTCAGGGAATTTTCAATTAAAAAATCATCGGCGTCCAAAAAACAAATATATGTACCTCTAGCTACTTTAATACCGGTATTTCTTGCACCACCTAATCCTTTATTCTCTTGATGAATTACAATACAATTGGTTCTTTTTGAAGCCAATGATAACGCCAAATCATACGTAGAATCATTGGATCCATCATCAATAATTATTACTTCAAATTGGTGTTCTTCTAATTTTTGTGCGTAAGCGGTTGAAATTGTATTTTCAAGTATTTTAACTGCATTAAAAGCGGGAACTATAATACTTAATTTCATAGGGTTATTTATTTGCTACAAAAACATTCAACACAAATCCAATTACAACATAAAGAAATGTAAAAACATTTAATACAACTTGTTGCCGTTTAAAGACACTGTACTTCAAAAAGGGGTAAAAAATAACCAACCCCATCATAAACCAGGAAAGATAGGCAAATCGATTTGAAAAATTCACTTTAATAATTAAAATCCAAAAAGCATTCAACATTAAATACATCCGCACTATTGATGAATAATAAGTATCGTTTAATTTTTTTATGTAGATAAAATAATAGGCAACCAAAATAGGAATTGCACTGTAAATAATAAAATCCAAACGAAAACTTGTATCTAATTTGGTTAACTCATTTAATTTCTCAAAATCATCAAAATAAATTTCAACGCGATTATCTTCAAATAAATTAAATCCCAAAAATAAATTTTTAAAAAAGTCACCACTCACGAAAGAAATCGGAATTGAAATTAACCAAAAAAAGAAAAAGTAAAGCGTGTTTTTAATGAATTTTACCAAATAATAAACAACAATTACCAGTAATATTGAACTGTGCATTGAATAAGCCAATAGAAAAAAAATAATTTTCCAATATTCTTTTTTTAACGAAAGTGCATAAATAAAAAGAGAAGTTGAAATTCCATTTCGAATTCCGTTTACACCATACGCCCAAAAAGAAAAAGAAGCTACTAAGGCTAAAAAAAAGTAAAACCAGAGATTTCCAAATAATTTTTTTGACGCAAAATAAAGTGGTAAAGTATAAATAATCGTGCATCCAAAAAAGAAAAAAGTAGCATTTTTAAATGTACTAAAAAACCGTAACAAGGCTTCAAATCCAAACTCAAACGAACGGGATAATTTATTTGAATAAAATAATTCTTTTAAGTGAATATTGTACATTACCATATCTCCAAAAAGATAACTTAAGGGACGTAATCCAATATACAATACCGTAAAAAACAACAGAAAGAATCCCCAAAAAGAAATTCCTTTGACTTTTTCATTCGAATTACTTGTTAAAAAAGATGGCGTTAAACCTATAAATAAAAGGGTTATAAAAAAAACGAGCGAATAATATTCAATAGGGATAATACTTTTCAATTTGCTACATTTTCTTGTTATAAGTTAAACCAAAAAGGACAACCAAAGCAGTTGATTGACATATCTTTTACCACTCCAAAAGTACAACAATTAGTTAAGTTCTTATAACTTAATACCGTTATTAGTCTTTAAAATAATTCGCTGCAACTTGATTCAAATCAAATTTTTTTAATAAATCTTTTTGCACATGTTGAAAATCATCATTGGTTTTATATCCTTCAATAACCCGCAATAAGGCATTAGAGAATGTATACTCCTCTTGAATGTAGTCATCGGAATTGGGTATGTTAAATTGACCTTTAAAAAAAGAAGGCGTAATAATACCTGTTTCTGTTTCAAAAAAGCCCTCCTCAGTAATCAAAGGAGATGATGAAGTCATTAATTCAATAATTCCATCGGTACAATTTGAGGTTACTACTGGGATTCCCAAAGCAATTGCCTCTACAATTACATTTGGAGTTCCTTCATAATAAGAAGTTAAAGCAACAACATCGGAGCGTTTAAGATACTTGTAAGGATTATCGCGTCTCCCTAAAAATAATACTTTGTTTTCGAGTTGAAAATGATTGACCAAATGATTACAATAGGCCTGAACCGATGGATCTCCATCTCCAACAAAAACTAAAGTAACCTTTTCTAAATGTTTAGATAAAATTGAAAACGATTTAATCAAGTGCCATGGTGCTTTCTGAAGGGAAATTCTACCCAAAAATAAAATTGTTTTGCCTTCAAAATACATCTCCTCAAACGACTCTAAAGGTTGAATTGCTTTTTGACGAATTAATTCAATATCGTGAGGGTTATAAATTACTTTAAGTTTATCATGAAATTTAAAATTGCATTTATCGATTAAATCGTACCGTATCGATTTACTAATACAAACCACTTTATTAAACTTATTATACGAAGTGCGATAAGCTAATTTATACACCGTATTGATATAAGAAGGATTAAGAAATTCAACACTCTTAAGTGCATGAATACTTGCAACCTTATATTCATTTGTAAATGTTAACGAACTAAATAAATTAGCCATATCACCGAAAGCAATTGAATGGGTAATCGCTTCTTGTTTGAGAATTCTTCTTAAATGGATAGGAGCTTGAAGGTAAAAAAGCAAGCGACCTACTTTAGACATTTCAATAAAATCACATTCACTTAAAGCATATTCATCCTCTCCAAACTGAACTAAATCGGTATCCAGTTTTATGATCTTTATTACTTTAACGGTATAATTTAAATTTTTATAATGCGAATATAAATAAGCAACTAATCGCTCAATTCCACCAACACCTCCGTAAGGCATTATTAATGCAACTCTTTTCATCAGATAAGTTCTTTAAAAAGCATTTCCCACTCTTGAATAATTGGCTCAGGCAAAAAACGTCGAACATTATTTCTTGCGTTTTGTCCCATTTGTATTCGTAATTCCTCATTAGCGATTAATTTTTGTATTGCGGCAGACAATTCTAAATTATTGTCATTTTCAACCAAAAAACCATCCTCATCATGCCTAATGATATCCTTTGGTCCGTGCGGACAATCAAATGAAACACAAGGTAAACCGCATGCCATAGCCTCAATTAACACCATGCCGAATCCTTCAAACCGTGAAGACAAAACAAAAAGCGAAGCGTTAAGATACTTTTCTTGAATAGACGAAGTAGGATCATAAAAAGCAACTGTTGTTTCAATTTTCAAAGTACAAGCTAAGGATTCTAAATTTTCCTCGGGTGCTTTTTTACCATAAATCTCTAATTTCCAATCGGGATATTTTTTTACAACAGCGGCCCAAGCATCTAATAAACGATCATACCCTTTTTGAAAACTTTGTTTCCCAACAGCAATTACTTTTTTTTCAATTAATTGAGCGCTTTTTTCTGGATAAAAGGAAAGGGGATTAGCAATAACTCGCACATTTTTCATTTTCCATTCTTCACAATTGGAAGCTGTAAGTACAACAAAACGATCAAAACGTTTTCCTAACTGTTCCATAATAAAGAATTTAAATCGAACCCTAATACGTTTAAGTAATGAAGGATTTAATCCCAATTCAATTACTTTAGAAACATGCCGTTCATAAACCATAGGCACCTTTTTGGGAAGTAATAGCGGTAAAAAAAAGCCTTTTAATCCATCATCACAAACCAAAATCAAATCGGGTTGAATTCGATTTACTAATTTTCGCAGTCCCATAGCATAACTCCAAAAATATTTTATCGCATTGCCTTTCACAACAACATCATGCAAATGAATTAACGGACTAAATGTATAAAAAGGGACAGCTCCATTATGATTTAACACCACAATATGTACTTCATAGCGTTTCGAATCGGCAAATGCAGACGCTTTAATTGACAATACGCGCTCTAGTCCTGCGGGATCTTTTATTCCGTTGGTGATGTAGAGAAGTCTTTTCATTGGGCTAATTGCGATTAATTTTTGAACGAATTACATCATAAAAATGTGTAATAACATGTACAATAAATTGTATTTCATCTGACTTACGAAAGACTAGATACAATAAGATATTGGATACCACTAAATACACAATTACTTTTAAAAGTAAAACCCCACTATTGATTTCTATAATTGATGCATTAGCATAAAACATTACAAGCGATAATAAACATAAAAAAAGTAAATACCCGAGGTATCTAGAAAAATACCTAGCAGCAGATAATTGCAATGCTTTCTTGAATACAATATATGGATCATACCAACTATTGGTAAGTAATCTTGCCAAAGCAAGCGACAACAATATACCTGTTAGACCAAACCAATAACCCAAAACAAATGAAAATACAATATTTAAAAATGCAGTAAGCAAAATCAACCAACGACCATATTTAAAAAGCCCTAAGGTTGATTTATAAGTCCAAACGGCATTTTGCATACCAACCATATAAAAATTTAAGGCAATAACAATAACAGTTGAAAAGGGCAATACAAATTTTTGCCCTACCCAAAGTGTGATGAAATCATTGATAAAAAGTAGTACTCCAACCGCTGCGATTCCATAAATCCAAAAATTGGTAAAATTGATAATAAAAAATATTTGTCGCTTTTTTTCAATCGATTCTTTTACATTAACATGCGCTATACTACTGGTTAAACTTGAAAAAATTTGCGCAATTATTCCTGTTATTAACCCGATTAACAACACATAATTAGATAATAAACCGATTGCGATTAAACCCGAAAAATAATTTAGCACTAAATTGGTAGAATTATTGACTAAAAGTCCACCTACTTTCGTAATGGCAGTTGACTTTAAATTGGAATAAATTTCACTTTTTATTGTTGGATTTAATTCTGAATTTGGAAAATGATTTAAAAATGGATAATGTTTGTTTACTAATTGGGATAAATAAATATTACCCAAAAGTTGGCAAAGTATTTGGATAATTAAATAAGCAATAAAATTTTGAAAAAAAAGCAACGAAATAATTTGTAGTGCAGTTTGAATGATTGAGATTATAATATTCCGCCCGGAAATAAGATAACTTTTTTGATCGGCATGAAACAAACTTAATTTATAATAGAAAAAATAAGAAGCTACTGTATTGAAAAGGAATAAAAAATAAATTAACGTTAAATCATCGGCTAATGCTTTAGGTGGATTTTTAACAATACTCTGTAAAAAAGGAAAAATTAGTAAGCCCAATATTGCAACTGCTAACGCTATTTTTAAATAAACTTTTCTAAAAAAATTCATTAATACCGCTATTTGCTCTTCATTATTTTCGGCTAATGGCTTATAAAGCGCATATAAAATGGCACTCGTAATTCCCAATTCAGCCAATGACAACAATGTTAAAATACTGGAAAACAGAGCATTTACCCCTAAATATTCAACGGCTAAATAGCGAATAAAAACCGTACGACTGACAAAGCCTAACAACATTTGGACAACTTGAGTCAAAAGTCCAAATGAAACATTTTTAATCGATTTATGTACCCGAGATTCTAACATTATAGTCCTTTTGTTAATCTAAAAACACTACGTAATGCAAATCCTTGTGTGAAGGGTAAAATATCAAATTCTTGTGAATGTACTCCAATTCCTTTTGTGTCTCCTTGAGAAAAATCAATAGATCCATTGCGACGGGTTACTTTCATTAAATAATGAATCGCCTTATTGCAAACACTTTTACTATTTTCTGAAATTGATTCAATACTTGCTGCATTGGTAAAAAACCATAAAAGAGTAGCTGTAGTTGAAGAGTCGGGGCGCGCTTCTTTACTGCTCACAATCCAATTCCAACTACCATCAGGATTTTGAAATTGTGCTGCCATCTGAGAAAAATCAACTACACATTTAGTCAATATCTTTTTTTGACTATGATTATTAGGTAATGCCAACCATGCATCAATGAGACCAATTGCGTACCATCCGAGCCCTCTCCCCCAACCAAATAATCCTACCGCATGTTTTGATTTTAAATGATACGTATGGCAGGGTATAAATTTATCAGGATACATACCATATTGATTAAAGGCAGTAATTTGATTAATTGCTAAATCAATTGCATTTTCATTATTAAATTGTAGACCATATTTTACTAAAAAAGGACATATAAATCCAATAGTATCAACATAGCGATAATCGGGCATTGATTTTCGATATTTTACTGTACCGTCTTCACCTAATAAATCTTGGATAAGTACCCAAATAGTGTCGTATGCAGGTTTGTTCTTGTTTGGATCAATCCATTCAATACTTAAAAAAGCATACGCCAAAATAGCTGCATCTATTTCTTTTGGAGCTGATTTCCAATTACCTGACGCATCAATTTTAGAATCAAAAAAAGCAGTAATACTTGATTTTGTGTTGCATTCAGATTTATGTTTAGCATAAGGTAAAAGACCTAATACTAATGCCGCTTCTTGCCAATATTGAATAGCGTCACGTTTGTAATTTCCTTTAATGATATCAATTATAATTAGTCGAGAATTATCGGTCAATTTAATTGTTGGGGTATGTTTTAGCCATTTAAGTGTGCGCTTCAAAACTTTATTCTCCCATGAATCTACAGTTGAATACCGTCCAATCTTTATGCGAGCTTGCCAAGTATTGAAATGCATAATTCCATCAGGCAATAAAAGGAAAAGCACAACAATCAAAACGCAAAATCCATAAGCCATATTAAAATCCATACAAAAAATATTAAACTATATAACCCTGTTTTTGATGAAGGGTTTGTGCCATTTGCTCTTTCATTTCTGGAGTGATTCCATTTTGGATTAACCATGAACTATCATAGCAAATTGATTGACTTATCATTTGTTCATGTTTACACATAAATTCTTGAACTGTCATCAGATGCCGCGCAGGATTACCTCCAACCACTGAATTTGGAGGTACCGACTTAACTACTACACTACCAGCAGCAACGATTGAATTTTGACCAATTGTAACTCCAGGCATTATGATAGCTCTTGCTCCTATAAAAGTATTATCTTCAAGAACAACTTTACCAATTTTTGTCTTTCCAAGCGTTCTTTTCATACTTGCATCATGTGCTAACAAATATACTTCAGGAGCCAAAGTGACATTATTTCCAATTTCTATAAGCCAACAATGTGAGTGGTCAATTAATAAACCTGGATTGATATCACAATTTTTTCCAATTTTCATACCCGCTTTAAGGTAATCCTCCAACCAGTATTCTTCGTTTAAAAACTTTCTAAATCGCGCCCTAAGAAAATTAAATAATCGCATAAATACTTTTTAAAAATTAAGATTCACTATCAATTAGTGTATAAAAATTCTCTATTTCGTTTTCTGTTCCATAAAAACTAGAGGCGAGTTGTTTTTGAAATTGCATTCGAATTGAGGTATCTGAAACTAATCGCACTATAGATGCTGCTATATCATCCACTTTCATTGAACAAATATAGCCATTTTTCTCATGTTCAATATGGTGTGTAGCCGTATTGAAGTCGGTTAAAAGAATTGCTTTATTTAAAATCTTTGCTTCTTGAATTACGATACCATACCCTTCAAATCGTGCAGTATGTAAAAATAAATCTGCCTTTTTTAAATACGAATAATGATTTTCCTTAATTCCAAGAAAAAAAATACGATGACCTAGTCCCAAAGTAGCTATTTTTTCTTGCAACTCTCTTTTTTCTTGCCCTTCCCCTAAAATTATCCAATTAAAACTAGCTTTTTGCATCGCTATTTGCATGGCTTCTAAGGCCAAATCATATCCTTTTTGATAGGCTAATCGTCCAATAGAAATAACTGAAAATCCATCTGGAAAATCAGCAACCTGCTCATTCGCAAGTGATTGAATAGAGTCGGTGGAAATAATACTTTGTATTATTTTAAATTTATGTTGAAAATTTGGAAATTGATGAACTATTATGTCCCAACTTGGTTTTGAATCTACCACAATAAAATCCAATACTTCAAAATAGTTTTTATCTACTGAGGGATCCATTTTTAATTTGACATAGTCATTTAGAACATATCCAATTTTACGTTTGGCTGTAACTTTATCAACACAGAAATAATTGGGCGTTTTTTCTAAGTAACCGATTGCTACATCATACTCCTTAGTGAGTCGTTTTAAAGCATAGCGAAGTATTTTCCAAGATTTTTGTTCCGCTCGTGCACTGTTTTTATCAAGTAAATAATACAATGAAACAAGTACTCGAAGAAAAAGTATACGAATTCCATTTTTGTTAAAACACGATTTAACAACTTCCGAAAAAGGCATATCAAAATACTTGTAATAGTGGGGTTCTTCTAATAAATTTACGGCTTTAGGTATTTGATTTAGAAAAATTCCTCGATGTTGAAATAAGAATAAATCAACCGAGTACTTTCTGTAATCAATAGTTTGTAGTAATGAAATTAATGATTTTTCTGCCCCGCCACAACGCAGATCATTCATGATAAAAAGTAAATTCTTTTTAGAATTAGTCATTTAACAATTGATAAAATTTTTCAATTTCACTTAATGTCCCGTATTCACTTTTATTCAAATTTACAATTAAATGTTGCTGTAACTGCACATCATTAAGCAAATTAAAAATCATATTGGCTAATGCTATTGAATTCATTTCAGAAATTAAACCATTATGTTCGTGCTGGATTTGGTCTTTTGCAGTTGGGAAATTTGTAATAACAATAGGCTTTCCTAATATCTTAGCTTCATCAATAGCAATCGATTTTCCTTCATAAATTGAGGGCTGTACATAACAAGTTGCAGCCTTTATATACGAATATGGATTTTCTTTTAATCCCAATAAAACAAAAACATTTTCAAGTTTGTTTTCTTTGATAATCTGCTCAATTCGGTTCCGTTCTTGACCATCACCAATAACATACCATTTAAAATCAAGTCCTAATTTTAGCAAGGCTAAGGAGGTTTCAACTGCTAATTCAATCCCCTTTTCCTTACTTAAACGTGCTACGGTTAAAATAGTAAACTGAGCACGCTCATAGGCAGCATCAGTAAGTGGATGTTGGGCTAATTCATTAATTAAATCAGGTGAAACTAAATTGTAAATACACTTAATTTTTGATTGAATTTCTGGGAAAACCGTATGTAAGTCAGCGCTACACTCCTCAGAAACCGTGACTAAGAAATCTAATTTTTTAAAAAAATCAAGATCAAAGCTCCTTTGCATTCCCGACTTTGAATAATTTGTATGAATCCATCCAATCGTTTTTGTTGAACGAACTTTTTCAATTGCAAAATATATTGAAGTCTTCTCCAAAGCACCAATTGCAACATCATAAGTTTGAGGGCTTATTGGTATCGAGGATTTTATATATCGCCAGGTATTTTGTTCGGCCTTAGAAACATTACTTTCAATTTTATTTTTAAAAAAAAATAACAATCGATTAATGACTAAATTCAGTTTTCCTTTTTTTATGAATGAAATTATCGAACGCACTAATGGTTTTGAAAAATCAACATAGTCGCCCTCTAATGTTAGTATTGAAACGCTTTGCGGCACTAATGAAAGAAATAATCCTTTTTTATGAAAAACCAATAAATCAACTTCATACAACGAATAATCAATTGTATTCAATAGTGTGATTAGACTTTTTTCGGCTCCACCGGCATCTAGGCTAGGAATTACAAAAAGGAGTTTTTTTTTCATAGTATTTCCCTCAAGAGTTCACCCGCTTTGAATGCCATTTTTTGTATTTCAGGAATACGATTGTTTAAAATTGTTTTTATTTCTATTTCATCGCGTAATAACGCATCACATGTTGTACACATTTTACTTGAATCTGACAACTCATTCAATCCCAGAACCAATCGTTCATAGCCAAATAAATCTTTTGCAATTCCTTTTGATTTAACACTATATCCCAGAACCATTGTTGGAACATAATTAGAATAGGCGGCTATAGTTGCATGAGTTCTTGCCCCAATAAAAAATCGCATTCTTGCAATATACCCTTTATATTGTAGTGCGTTTAAGTTATTAGGCAAAAGGATAATTCGCGGATCATCAGAAAAGAGTTCTTTGAGTTCTTTTAACATTAAATAATCATCATTATCGGGTAAGATAACATGAGGTGTTAAACAAATGGTCATTTCTGTTGTAGCAAGCAAATGATTAATTAATGTAACTACTGCGTCTTTTGAATTTGGGTTCATTTTCCATACAAGTGGACTGTAATTAAATCCGATTGTATTTCCAATTTGCCATCCTTCTGGGAGGGGCAATTCTTCTTTTTGCATAATAAAAGCTCCATCGGCACACAATTGAACCTTCGTGATTCCTTTGCTTTTTAAAATTTCATACGTTAAAGACTCGCGAACCAATAATAAATCAAACTGTTTTAAATCATTAATTTTTGCTTCAGAAAGATCTTCCTCCCCAATTGAAGCTCCCCATAAAACTAATTTTTTACCCGCAGATTTAATATATCGATCAATTACATAGACCCACGGTTGTTCCCCATAGCAATAATTATCTCCTCCGACCGAAAGAAATACATCATGATTAGGAACGAGATCGATTAACTTTTTATTGATTACTTTATGCGCATAGTCTTCATTACCCATAAATTTCACATAAAAAAAACTAATAAGCCAATGCCAAGTAAATCTTTTGATTGGCTTCCATGAGGTATCATAAATAGTATTAATTCCATCAAAATGTTGATCCGACTCAGGATCAAAAGAAGCTATATTAATTACTGCTTGAGGCATCGCTTTTTTAATTATGGGAATTGCTGCGCGAATAATAGCTTCACACCCCCTATTTTTACTTCCTCCGTGGAAAAATAAAAGTATTTTCATAGTATATACCGATTTCTAAAATTGCTGTACTTTACCAAAATAAAAATTGGAATTAGCAATTTGTACTGCATGCAAATTAACATTATTTTTTGAAATACACCGCGATTTGAAAAATCCTTTGCAGAGCTTGATTTCCATAGGACTTCTAACTCTTTATGATAGAGCATTTTTCTAACATACTGATATTTTTTTAGGAAAGTTAATCCATTATTATTACTGAAGTAAATCATAACATTTGAATAAACTTTATCCAATAGACGTATGTTCTTTAAGGAATTAATTTCGCCATCACTTAAGTTAATTTGAAGTTCACTTTTATAATCCAAGTGATAGATTTCCAAATCTTTTGAGAAATAATCCTTTTGCAACAAATTTCGTGTGGCACTCCCCGTTACCGCTCTATATCGATAACCACAAAATGGAACATACATTACATTATTTGCATAACTTATAACTTGTCTGCTAAAAAAACCATCCTCTCCCAATGCCATTCCCAAAGGAAACAAAAGTGTATTATGAGAAATTATTTCACGCTTTATCAATTTTGTACAAACAGAATTTAAACCATCTTCAGAAATCATGTAGGGCAAAATATTTTTCTGAATATATTCGCGGTCCAAAATTTGATTTTCTAGAAAAGGAAAATTAATTGTAGTCCATAAACCCTCTTGCTCTTGTGTTAATGATGTAAAAACAACATCGGCTTTAAAAGTAATCGCGTTATGAAACAAATGTTCAAAATAATCTAGAGTTATGGTATCATCGGCGTCTACAAATCCAACATAATCACCTTTCGCGATCTTTATTCCCGCATTTCTAGCAGCACTAACTCCCTTATTTTCTTGGTGAATTAGAACAATACGGCTATCCGTTTTTTTATAACTTTCAAGTATTCTTTCACTACCATCTGTTGAACCATCATTGATAAATATAAACTCACAAGACGATAATGATTGTGCCAATAGCGATTCAATACATGCCGAAATATAGTATTCTGAATTATAAACAGGTATAATCACCGATATTAAAACCATATAATTCAATTTTAAATTATATTAAATATACATTTAGCGGGAACTTTACTCGTTTAAATTTATAACCATTTGTGCTTTATCACAAGTAATTAATTGTGTAATTTGAATTTGATTTTTTACTGGTATTGTTGCTCGTAATATTTTTGGTAATTACCTGAGGTCACATTATGCAACCACGCTGTATTTTGTAAAAACCAATCGACCGTTTGCTCTAATCCTTCTTCAAAAGTTACCGATGGTTTCCATCCCAGTTCTGAATTAATCTTTGAAGCATCGATAGCATAGCGCAAATCATGTCCGGGTCGGTCTTTCACAAATGTTATTAAGGCCGCAGATTCACCCGCTGCTCGTCCTAATTTACGGTCCATAATTTGACATAACAAACGAACCAAATCGATATTTTGCCATTCGTTAAAGCCCCCAATATTATAGGTTTCATGATTTTTCCCTTCATGAAATACCAAATCTATCGCGATTGCATGGTCAATTACATACAACCAATCCCGCGTATACTTACCGTCACCATAAATTGGTAATGGTTTTTTTTCAATGATATTATTAATACACAAAGGAATTAATTTTTCTGGAAAATGATTGGGTCCATAGTTATTGGAACAATTGGTGATCACATATGGTAATCCATACGTTTCACCATAAGCGCGAACAAAATGATCCGAACTTGCTTTGGATGCCGAGTAGGGCGAATTGGGATCATAAGCCGTAGTTTCCGTAAAAAACCCTGTTTGACCAAGCGAACCATAAACCTCATCGGTAGAAACATGGTAAAACCGTTTACCTTCATAGTTTCCATTCCAAATCATTTTTGCCGCATTTAGAAGCGTCATGGTACCCATTACATTTGTGCGAACAAAAGCCAGAGGATCGGTAATTGATCGGTCGACATGTGATTCTGCAGCCAAATGAATAACCCCATCAAATTGGTGTTCTATAAACAAATTTTGAATAAAATGTGCATCGGTAATATCCCCTTTAACAAAGGAATAATTGGAAGCTTTTTCTATATCGCTAATATTTTCCAAGTTGCCGGCATAAGTAAGCGCATCTAAATTAAAAATTTGATACTCGGGATAGCGAGTTACCATTCTGCGCACTACATGCGAACCAATAAATCCGGCACCACCGGTGATTAAAATTTTTTTCATCTTATAATTTACCATCTATGGGGCAAGTCAATACCCCTTTAACATCATATACAACAGATTTTGGATTTTTCAAAATTTCCAAATCCAAATCCAAAAACTCTTTATGCGCTACCCCCAAAACCAGCACATCATAACGCTCTTTGGGTAATTGATTAACAGTTGCTAATCCATATTCATGCATAACTTCTGAAGGATTTGCCCAAGGATCATAGATAGAAACATTTACGCCATAATCCTTTAAAGCATTAATAACATCAACGATTTTTGTATTGCGAACATCGGGACAATTTTCTTTAAACGTTATCCCTAGCATTAAAAGACGGGAATTATCTACTGGTATACGTTTTTTTATCATCAATTTGATAATACGAGAAGCCACATATTCACCCATACTATCGTTCAAACGGCGACCTGCCAAAATAATTTCGGGGTGATAACCGGTTTCTTGTGCTTTTTGAGCCAAATAATATGGGTCAACACCTATGCAATGACCGCCTACTAAACCGGGTTTAAAATTTAGAAAGTTCCATTTAGTTCCGGCAGCTGCTAAAACAGCCTGAGTATCAATATCCAAAAGATTAAAAATTTTGGCCAATTCATTGACAAAAGCAATATTAATGTCGCGTTGCGCATTTTCAATCACTTTTGCGGCTTCTGCCACTTTAATCGATGGAGCTAAATGGGTTCCTGCAACTATAACTGATTTATATAACGCATCCACTTTAACACCTATTTCAGGGGTAGAACCTGAGGTGATTTTGAGAATTTTTTCTACCGTATGTTCTTTATCCCCTGGATTAATTCGCTCCGGTGAATATCCGGCGAAAAAATCGTGATTAAATTTTAAACCGCTTACCCGTTCCAAAACCGGAACACATTCATCTTCTGTCAATCCAGGATAAACTGTAGATTCATAAATAACGATATCTCCTTTTTTTAAAACTTTACCTACCGTTTCACTCGATTTATACAACGGGGTAAGATCGGGGCGGTTATTCTTATCTACAGGTGTTGGTACGGTAATAATATAATAATTGCATTGCCGCAAATCGTCTAAATTTGAACTACAAATCAATCCATTATTGCCATTAAAGTCATCTACTAAAACTTGATGGAGTTGCTCTGAACTAATTTCAAGCGTAAAATCATTACCCTTATTTAGTGCTTCAACACGCTGCTGATTGATATCAAATCCAACTACGGGGTATTTTGTAGCAAATAAACGTGCTAAAGGAAGCCCCACATAACCTAAACCAATAACTCCTACTTTTATATCCATTGGTGTAAAATTTACGATCCGATTCCTTGATAGTGAAATCCAATTGACTTTAATTGATCGCCCTCTAATAAATTTCGGCCATCAAAAATGAAGGCAGGTTTTAACATTCCGTCATAAATCTTTTGCCAATCATAGGTTGTAAACTCATCCCATTCTGTTAAAACAGCAATGGCATGTGCCCCTTTGCAAGCCTCATAAGGATTAGTATAAGAATGGATGTTTTGTTTATTTTCATCACTAGTACGCGACTCTAAATAATCCACATCATTCAGGATTTGTTGCAGATTTACTTTTGGATCATACACTGCGATAGTTGCTTGTTCATTTATCAAATCATCGGCTACATAAATGGCTGCTGATTCACGCGTATCGTTTGTATCTTTCTTAAAAGCCCACCCTAAGAAAGCAATTTTTTTTCCGGCAATTGTATTGTACAATGTACTTACAATATTTCGAGCAAAACGACGCTTTTGATGATCATTCATAATAATCACTTGTTCCCAATAATCGGCAACTTCATTTAATCCGAATGACTTGGCAATATAAACCAAATTTAAAATATCTTTTTGAAAACAAGAACCGCCAAAACCAACGGAGGCTTTTAAAAATTTAGAACCGATTCGACTATCCATTCCAATTGCACGGGCTACTTCACTTACATCAGCTCCTGTTTTTTCACATAATTCTGACATTGCATTAATAGACGAAACCCGTTGTGCTAAAAAAGCATTAGCCGTTAATTTAGACAACTCTGACGACCAAACATTGGTAGTTAAAATACGATCTGTAGGTACCCAATTTGCATATACATCGACCAATGATTGAATTGCTTTTTGTCCTAACGCATCGGTTCCGCCACCAATTAATACGCGATCAGGATGCAATAAATCGGCTACAGCGGTACCCTCTGCCAAAAATTCAGGATTGGATAAAATTTGGAACTGCACTCCATTACCCGTATGATCTAAAATACTTTTAATAGCTTCAGCTGTTCGAACAGGCAAGGTTGATTTTTCAACTACTATTTTATCGGTAGTAGAAACGCGGGCTATTTGACGGGCGCATAATTCAATATATTTCAAATCGGCCGCCATCCCTTTTCCTGAACCATAGGTTTTGGTTGGGGTATTTACCGAAATAAAAATCATTTGCGCTTCATCAATCGCTTGATCTACTTCGGTTGAAAAAAATAAATTTTTCCCACGGGATTGTGCTACAATAGCACCTAAACCCGGTTCATAAACCGGAATATTATCTACATCAGCATCATTCCATCGCGCTATCCGTGCTTCATTTAAATCAACAACGGTTACTTTAATATGTGGACATTTATTGGCGATAACTGCCATTGTAGGTCCACCCACATATCCGGCACCAATACAACAAATATTTGTAATCTTCATTTGGTCATTTATTTTAAATTTTCCCAATACCAAGTTACTGCTTCTTTCAAGCCCGCGGCAAATTGATAGTTAGGTTGATAATTCAATAATTGTTTTGCTTTCTCAATACTCGCTTTTGAATGCGGAATATCTCCCACCCGATTGGGTCCGTAAATCACTTCAACATTTGCGATATCAGGGTCAAAAACCGAAAGATACGATTTTAACAATGTTACCATTTCATTTAATGTAGTTTGGTCCCCTACGGCAGTGTTGTAAACGGTATTGATAGCTTTATCATTAGTTGTAAACAAAGCCAATTCATTCATTTGAATCACATTGTCAATATAGGTAAAATCTCGGGAAAATGAACCATCGCCATTAATCACAGGTGACTCTTTTCTAACTAGCTGTTTAACAAATTTAGGGATTACAGCAGCATAAGCTCCACTGGGATCTTGTTTTCGGCCAAATACATTAAAATAGCGTAAACCGATAGTTGAAAGTCCATATGTTTTTCCAAAAATATCCGCATATAGTTCATTAACATACTTGGTTATTGCATAGGGTGACAATGGCTTTCCAATAACTTCTTCGACTTTTGGCAATTCAACAGAATCGCCATAGGTTGAGGAACTCGCTGCATAAACAAAACGCTTTACCCCAGCATCGCGGGAAGCAACCAACATATTTAAAAAACCGGTAACATTAACCGCATTGGTTGTAATGGGATCATGAATCGAACGTGGAACTGAGCCTAAAGCTGCTTGATGCAATACGTAATGGACATCAGAAACCGCTTGTTGACACGTTGAAAAATCACGAATATCTCCTTCGATAAAGGTAAAGTTATTGTGGCTCAAAAAAGGTTCGATATTATACTGATGTCCAGTTGAAAAATTATCTAACCCAACAATTTTGAAATCTTTTGACAAAAAGTATTCACACAAATTAGACCCAATAAATCCGGCCGCACCTGTAATTAAAATTGTAGGTTGGACATTGTTCCCCATAATTATTTGGCTTTACTTTTTGAAAAGAGATTTTTTATTTTTTGTAGTAAAGGCATTGGGGCGTCTTCTTCGTGATAACCGTTTGAATAATTGCCATAGCCGTATCCATAGCCATAGCCATAGCCATAGCCGTATCCTGTTCCATATTTCGCTTTGTTTTCAAATCCATTAAACACAATACTCACGTTGTGAAGTTCATCCCGTTGAACACGAGTATTAATCAAATTTACCATGTCTTTTTTGGTATAATTTTGGCGCATAACAAATAACGTTACATCAACAAACTCTGATAATTCTACAGCATCTGTAACCAATCCTACGGGTGGAGTATCTAAAATAATATAATCGTAATTATTTTTTAATTCCTTTATAAACTCCCGCATCGACTCACCCATAATTAGTTCTGAAGGATTGGGGGGAATTGGACCCGATGAAATCACATCCAAATACGGAATTTTGGTTTTTTGCACCACTTCATCCAACGATTTTTCTCCAATCAAATAATTTACAATACCCACTTTATTGTTCAAATTAAAATCTTCAAAGATTTTAGGTTTACGTAAATCAAGACCTACAATAACCGTTTTCTTTTCACTGATGGCAAATACGGTTGCAATATTGATAGAACAAAATGTCTTTCCTTCGCCCGATACTGAAGAGGTAATCATCAAGGTTTTAGTTCCGTCTTTTTGTTGTTTTTTATACAAAAACTGTAAAGAAGAACGAATTGCTCTAAAGGATTCGGACAATGCCGATTTTGGTTTTTCAAATACAGCTAAATTCGATGAAGTCTGTTTCAAACCAACCACACCAATTAAAGGTACTGAGGTTAGCGCATTAATATCCTCAACATTTTGAATAGCATTATTGATAAAGAAAATCAAAAACACGATTAACAAAGGCAACAACAACCCAACAAAAAGCGCAATCACATAGTTTACACCCGTTCGCGGACCAATTAATCCCCCACCTATATCTTTGGCGGGATCAATAAAATGGATATCGGAAAGATTAGCTGCTTTAACAATTTGTGCTTCATTGCGTTTTTGTAAATAGGCATCAATAACACTATTGCTTAAATTAAATTTTCGCGTAATACGAAGGTAATCTTGACTTTCTTCAGGCAATCGTTCAATCCTACCCTCCGACTGACTAATTTTGGAATTCACCTGATCATATTCTGTTCTAATGGCACTTTTAGCTGCAGCAGCATTTTCTAAAACAGATTTTTTAACTGCAGCGATCTCATTATCGATGTTATTAAACATCATTTCACTTTTTACTGCATAAGCCATTTCTGAACGACGGACCGACAAATCAATTAACTTTGCAACACTATTAATCAAATTTGGGTCATCAATTCCGGCAACTGAGGGTGCAGGTAATTTAGAATATTCTTTGCTGTTCATCAAGTAATTACTCAATGCATTGTAATAATTGATTTTACGCTTAATTAAATCGCGCGAAAGGTCGAGTTCTTGGATTTGATTTTGATACGTTTCTCCCCGCTTTTCAATCTCGATAACGTTGCGCCCTTTACTAAAATCTTTTAAATCGTTATTGGCATCTTTTAAATTTTGTTCCATCAATGTTAACGTGGTGTCGATATATTTGATGGTATTTTCTGCAAAAAGATTTTTACTTTCTAACTGCTTTTTCATCAACATCCGCACGGTTTCATTGAGGTAATCTACAATACGTGCTTTATTGGTCCCTTGTAACGACAATTTAATAATTGAACCCGCTTTCTCATCAATATTGACTTTTACATTGCGGTACTGAGTGACTACATCGTCAAAGGAATTCATTTTAACAAGGTACTTTTCCCCTACATAATTCCCTGGCATGTCTTTGATTTCTAAAGTAAAATTCAAAAAAGGAATGCGGACAGGCTGCCCAACTTTGAAACGTTTTACAAAAGTTCCAGAAACAACCGATTGACTCGACTTAATGTTAGTACTGTAGTTGATTAATGGCGCCGAATTGGAATTAAAAACTACCGATAATTCATATTCACTTAAGCTTTTAAACTCTATTGAAATCGGCATCCCAAAAAGTTGTTCTTTTGTTTTATCCAAATTGATGATAAACGGCGTGTAACCATAAACATCCTCTGTAAAATATTTATTTTCTTTCAAATAATCCACATAGAACGAAAGTTTATCTACAACTAGCTCATTATGAGAACGAGATTTCAAAGTTGTCGCAATGGTTTGCACTTGATCTGAAGTTCCTCCCCAATTAAAAATTAAACTGGTATTATTTGTAAACAATGGATTTTCTTGCTCTTTTACTGCAAGCGTAGTCTCTAAAGCATAGATTTTTTGCTTGCGAATATTGACTTGATACGCTACAAATAACGAAATCCCAAGACCTAAAACAAACCATTTCCAATAGCTTGCGGTTTTGATCAAAAAAGCTTTGAAGTCAAAACTATTTTGTTTTTCAAAAAAGGCAAAATCTTTAATATCTAACATTCTAGCATCTTAATTTTTAAGTAGAATAAAAAGTGTGGCCACTAAAGATAAGGAAGTAATCAACGTGGTTAATGTTTCGCGACCCGTTCCACCGGTACCCCATGATTTTTGCTTCAAAGGTTTTACATAAATCAAATCATTGGGTTGTAAGTAAAACACCGGAGAGCCCATCGCTGCGGCATCCGTTAAATCAATTGAATAGGTCTGAATTCCTCCAGGGTATTGGCGCAATACTTTTACGTCTTTACGATCACCTACCATCGTAATATCTCCTGCGTTTGATAATGCTTCAATAATATTTACGCGATCTTGATACAACACTTTAGATCCCGGATTATTGACTTCGCCATTGGCTGCAAATCGAAATCCAGCCAACTTTATACTCACAAACAATTGTGCTTCTTTCTTGAAATATTCATTCAACAATTTTGACTCAACTTTTATTCTTGCTTCCTCTACCGTATTACCTAATACATTCACTTCACCTAAAATAGGCAAACGAATATTTCCATGATCATCTACGGTATATCCATTAAAATACACATTTTCAATCGTAGGTGAGACGGTTGATTTAGTTAAACTAAATATCTCAACTAATTTTTCATCCAATGCTTTAATGGTGATGGAAACAACATCATTTACTTGTAAACGGTAGGGTTTAGCAGCCTCTACAACTTGATTTTCAACCTTTGGTGATTTGTTTTGAAGATATGTTAAATCGTTCGTTGGAACACAAGAAGAGAATAGCAACAACAAGAAGACGGAAAACGTCAGTAGTTTGGTTTTCATCAATTTTGTTTTAATGAACAAAGATAACTTTTCAAATGTAATATCAAAAGTGAAGTCCTAGTTTTCTCTAATTATTTTTAAGGGAATTTTCATAGGGAATTCGATGCAAAATACTGCGCCCTAAGGTAACCTCATCGGCATATTCCAACTCATCGCCTACGGCAATACCTCGAGCTATAGTTGCAATCTTTATGGAAGAATCTTTAATTTGTTTATAAATATAAAAATTGGTGGTATCACCCTCCATGGTTGAATTTAAGGCAAAAATCAATTCTTCCACAGTACCCGATTTCACTTTCGCAACTAGCGAAGCAATGTTCAACTGACTCGGTCCTACCCCATCTATTGGTGAAATTTTGCCTCCCAACACATGGTATACTCCTTTGAACTGATTGGTATTTTCAATAGCCATAACATCGCGTACATCTTCAACTACGCAAATAATCTGATGATTTCGCGCTGGATTACTACAAATTTCGCATAACGCAACATCGGAAATATTGTGGCAACTTTGACAAAATTTAATTTGGTCGCGCATTTCGGTCAATGCTTCCGCCAAAAAATGAGTATGTGTAGCAGGCTGTTTTAGTAAATGCAACACCAAGCGCAAGGCCGTACGTTTGCCAATTCCGGGCAATTGCGCCATTTCATTCACGGCCTTTTCCAATAATTTTGATGAAAATTCCATGCTACAAAAGTACATAATTTGAAAATCGTACTACTATTTTTGTACATTTCGACCTAAAAAAACAAATTATGAGTCCGCTACTTATTCTTTCCATCATCCTAGTTTACTTTGGAATTCTCATTTTTATCGCTTATCGGGTTAGTAAAAAAGGAACCGACAACGATACTTTTTTCAAAGCCAACAAAAATTCAAAATGGTATTTAGTGGCCTTTGGTATGATTGGCACAGCACTTTCGGGCGTAACCTTTATTTCGGTCCCGGGTGCCGTAGGCAATGAAGAAGCACAATTTTCCTACTTTCAATTTATTTTGGGGAATGCAATAGGATTTTTAATTATCGCCACCGTACTACTACCCTTATACTACCGGATGAATTTGACGTCAATTTACAGTTATATCGAACGGCGGTTGGGAACCGTAAGCTATAAAACGGCGGCTTCACTCTTTTTAATCAGTCGCACAATCGGATCGGCATTTCGTTTGTATTTGGTTGTTTTGGTATTGCAACGCTATGTTTTTGATGCCTTTTCTGTCCCTTTTGCAGCAACGGTATTAATTTCGCTCGGACTCATTTTTGCTTATACCTATCGCGGTGGATTAAAAACAATCATCATTACCGATACGTTGCAAACCTTTTTCTTAGTGACTTCTGTATTTCTAACCATCTATTTCATTTGTAGTAGCCTAAATTATAGTCCAACCCAAGCGTTTGAAGCCATAAAAAACAGTAGCTATTCGAAAATCTTTTTTTACGAAGATTACCTCAAAGGAAACTATTTTTGGAAACAGCTTTTAGGTGGAATTTTTGTTACCATTGCCATGGTGGGCTTGGATCAAGATTTAATGCAAAAAAACTTGAGCTGTGCCACAATTAAAGAAGCACAAAAAAACATGTTCACTTTTACTGGAATTTTTGTGATTATCAACCTCTTTTTCTTAAGTGTTGGGGCTTTATTGTATTTATATGCCCATCAAAATGGAATTGATATTCCAAAAATCAATAATGTAGCCCGAACCGATTTATTGTTTCCAGAAATTGCATTCCATCATTTAGAAATCATTCCGGCGGTTACCTTTTTGCTTGGACTCACAGCAGCGACATTTGCTACAACCGATAGTGCTTTAACTGCATTAACCACATCGTTTTGTGTTGATTTTCTTCAAATGGATAAAGTAGCAACTAACCGGTATTCACCTGAGGAGATGGTGAGACTGCGCCATTTGGTACATTTAGGATTTTCATTTTTACTTTTTATAGTCATCCTTTTATTTAATGTGCTTAACGATGATTCGGTTGTCAAAATGATATTTAAAGTCGCGAGTTATACCTACGGGCCGCTTTTAGGATTATATGGATTTGGCCTGTTTATGAAAACCAAAACCGTACGCGATCAGTGGGTACCGCTTGTTTGTGTTGTAGCACCTTTACTCTGTTGGTTATTAACTTACTATTCTAAAACACTTTTTGGAGCGTATCAGTTTGATAACGAATTGATTATTGTAAATGGTTTGTTTACGTTTATTGGCTTACTGTTCATCAGCAAACCGGCCGTATCAGAAACGCGTTTTTAATATTGATGCGTAGCCAATAATACCAGCGTACAAGCCACTTCGATTTGAATTCCATGCGAAGTCAAAAGTGCATAAAAAGCGGGGTTTTCAGTCCCTGGATTAAATAATACGCGACGTGGTTGGAGTCCAATTATATAATCATAATACATTTGTTGACGCGAAGGATTCAAATATAATGTCACGGTGTCTACCTCTTTGATATCCGGCAAACCCACCTGAATCAAGACACCATTTACAACTGCAACTTTTTGCCCAATAGCTAGCACTTCATGGTCGTGTTTTTGCAAACTTAATAGCGCTTGATAGCTGTATCGCTCTGGATTGGAAGAAGCTCCAATAATTAAGGTTTTCATACCTAATCATATTTTATTACTACAAAAATACAAGTAAAAGTTTGTTGCCTTACCTTTGCGCTATGAATGAATTCATTTTTCTTTTAGCGGCATTGTTTTCGGTATTGAATCCCATTGGAACAGTTCCAATTTTTGTTGCGCTAACACAAGACTACACCAAACGAGAGCGCTCAAAAGTATCGCTATGGACCGCAATCAATGTGTTTTTAATATTGATTATTTCCTATTTTGTTGGAGAATATGTGTTGACCTTTTTTGGAATTACAATTCCGGCCCTGCGTATTGCTGGAGGAATAATTATTGCAAGTTCTGGATTTGGTTTGCTTAATGGAAAATTCAGTCGCAACAAAGGTTTGGATAAAAAAGCAGAGGAAGAAGCACAACAACGCGACAGTATTGCCTTGACCCCATTGGCGATGCCTATGTTGGCCGGCCCCGGTTCAATTTCTCTTTTAATTGCTTATTACCAGGAGCATCATGAAACGAATGCCATTTTATCCTCCTGTTTGGCTATTTTGGCAGTAGCCCTATTAATTTTTCTAATCTTACGCAGTGCCCATTACTTAGCCAAATACTTGGGTGCTTCTGGAATTGTAGCGATTTCTCGCATTGTTGGATTTTTAACGATTGCTATTGGAATACAATATATTATTAGTGCCATTTCAAGCATTCTTCACGACCTAAATTTATAATTATGCGAATCGTAATTCTGTCCTTATTTGTTGCCTTAATCAGCATTTGCTGCAAGTCACCCCATCAAAATTTTAAAAAAAACAGTGCTGAACTAAACGAATTAGTAGCAATTATGCAAGGTCACTATACATCGGAAAAACAATCTATTTCCGATAAAGATTATTTCAACATTTCTTTACGGATGACTCCTATTTGGAGATCGAAGGGAAACTATTTGTTTGTCGAACAAGCAATTTACAACAAACAAGACCAACCCTACAGAGTCCGTATTTACAAATTAACACAACAAGGCGATAATTTCATTAGTTCAATTTATACCGTAAAGGATGAAAAAGCTTGGATAGGCAAATGGGCAACTCCAGAAGTTTATAACCAACTTACCGAAAATGATATCGAAATTAAAACCGGTTGTGAAGTAGTCTTAAATCGCGTTTCTAAAAACACATTTGAAGGCGCAACCGGAAATCAAACGTGCCCTAGTGAGTTACGCGGCGCAGGTTGGGCCAATTCAAAAGTAACTGTTACCGAGAACTCAATTCTTTCGTGGGACCAAGGTTTTGACAAAGAAGGCAAACAAGTTTGGGGAGCCACAAAAGGTGGCTATCAATTTATAAAAATGTAAACCCTCAAAATTATTTTAGCTTTTGGGTAAAAATACCTCGGCCATCATACAGCGTGCACTTCCACCTCCGCAAGCTTCTATAGTATCTAAACTCGAATGTAGAATCGTAACATGTTGTTCGATTTGAGCGATTTGCTTTTTGGTCAATGCCTTATAAGCAGCAGTGCTCATTACCAAATAACGTTTGCCATCAGCACCCTTCACTTCGAGCATATTACCTGCAAAATTATTGACTTGATCTTCTGAAATTAATATAATGTCTTTTTCATCACTTCGAAGCGAATCCAACACCATTTTGCGTTCTTTTTTATCGTCGATGCAATCGGCACAAATCACTGCAAAAGTAGCGCCTATGCACATCATTACATTCGTGTGGTAAATTAATTTACGATCACCCGCTACAGTTTGAAAGGCTTCAAAAATAACCGGGGTATATTCAAAATCTTCACAGAACTCGATTAACAACTCTTCATCAGCACGCGGTGATAATGCACAATACGCTTTTCCGTTTTGACGATCGAGCAATAAACTTCCCGTACCTTCCAAAAAAATATTGTCATCCTCCGCTGCGGTGTAGTCCATAATATCGTTTACTAAAAACCCTTTCGCTTCGAGTAGATCCAACACATCCTCACGACGTTCTGCACGCCTATTTTCGGCAAACATAGGATACAAAACCACGTCACCATTTTCATGAAACGAGATCCAATTATTCGGAAAAATACTATCGGGGGTATTAGGAGTTAAGGTATCATCAACAACGGTTACATCAACGCCAACCAATCGAAGTTTTTGGACAAAAGCATCAAATTCAACTTGTGCCTTTGCATTTACATTTTCGGGTGATAAACCGTCTATTACTTTTTGGTAATAATTATTGACTGCTGTTTGTTCGTTCATTCGAAACGCCACTGGGCGAATCATTAAGATAGCATTGGTCGTTTGATTCATATTAGATCATTTAGTTTGATTATTGTATTTATAGTAACGGATACTATAGATGTAAGAATTTTTGAATTGATTTTTAAATTGAGCTTCATAACTCAATATGATTATAAACCCAAAATATATTATAGCTTAATTTAATGAATAATTATTTTATTGGATGTCTCTTTTACTTTCCCGTTCTTTTAAGTATGGCAAATATAGTTTTATATAAAATATATGTATCTAAAATTATGCTTTGATTTTTGATATAAATACGATCATAAAGCATCATCTGTCTTATACTTGCACTTCGGAATCGAACTTGCATTAAGCCTGTAATACCCGGTAAAATTGAACTGCGAATCAATCTAGCTTCAGGACTAAACGTTTTAACAGACTCGATTTCTAAAGGTCTTGGGCCAATAAAAGCCATTTCACCTTTTAAAATATTAATCAGTTGAGGAATTTCATCTATACTTAATTGACGTAATAAACGCCCAAACTTTCCGGCAATTCTGGGATCATTTTTAATTACTCCTGTAGCTACCCATAATTTAGCAAACTCTTTATCTTTTTCTAGCATTTTCTCTAAAATTAGATTTGAATCTACAACCATAGTTCTTAATTTTAGAATTTTAAAAGGCTTTCCATTCTTGCCTTCTCTAACTTGCGAATAAAATATAGGCCCAGGATATTTTAACTTAATTATTAAAGCAATTAATAGTAGAAATGGAAGAAAAAAACATAAAATAATAAATGCAATTATTTTTGTCATATTTTATTTAGTAAATAAAATGTCTAACTATCATAAAAGCTTCTGCATATTTTACCCCAGATTGAGAACCTCGATATCGCATTTGATTTTCCAAATCTGAAGGGGTGCGTCCATTAAAAATTTCTGACACATAATTTCCCATAGCAGTTTTTTTATTATTAAAATCTATTTCATCTAGTAGAATATAACAATTTGGAGAAAATGAATTTTCAAATCCTTGATCGGTTGAGGTTAAAATTTCAAAACACATCACCGTTTTCAACTTTTTAAATGGTCGTGTAGAAATTTCTACCGCATTTGCTATAGCCCGATGAGCATGGTGCACATCGTACTTCCAATGGGATAAAATGATATCGGCCCAATCAACATAGGCTTCTATTAAATTAGCTATTTTTTGAATATTTAAAGACGCAATATCATCTTGGACCAATTCTTCCAAAATAACCGGAGTAACACCTAATTGTTTACATGCTAATTTAAAATGAGAAACCTCATCATTCCAGCTATAATTTTCCCTTTGATTAGTCCTTTTAAGCGGTAAAATCACTTTACATTCTGCTCCTAATCTTGAGGCCTTTGATAATAATCCACCACACCCTAAAGTTTCATCATCAGGATGAGCAATAACGACTAAAATTTTTTTTGCAATTAAATCCATTCAATTATAAAAATATGCTTCCACTACAAAATGTAGAAAAATTTTCATTCTATGTAGTGCTACCAAAGGATCTTTAATCTCTTACTAATGGCAAAGTTGAACATCGCAACAACCCTTCTTGCTTGGCTATTTCGGCATAGGGAATTTCTTCAACCGTAAATCCTTTACTGCGCAACCAATTATTTAATCGCGTAAAATTTCGTTCTGAAACGACTACATCCTCAGCAATTGAAAACACATTCGAATTCATGTGGTACATTTCATCACGTGTAATATGAAAGAGGTTTTCTTTACCAAACATTTTTAGCAAAAAAACGTAATCGGCCTCTTCGCGGAATCCACTTTTGTAAATAATTCCTTTGTCTTTCCCGACGGGCTGAAAACAACAATCTAAATGTAATGCATTGTCGCGCGCTTCCAATTTGGACTTTACCAAGTCAAATGCTTTCACTTTTTTGTTGGGAAATAAACTTTGAATATACTCCACTCCTTGTAAATTCGTACGTGCAGTAATATAATCCTTGTAATCAGAACCTTTATATGTGCCTATAAAAATATAGTCATTCCAAGGCATTACATCGCCCCCTTCAATATGGACTTCTTCTGGTGGGCGTTTTACTTTATTGGGATCCATTTGATCAATAATATATTGAATGGCCTCCAATTCCCGTTCTCGATCGGGTAAAATATTAGCTTTAATAAACGTATCGTCTATAACAAAGCCGATATCGCGGGAAAAAATTTGATTGTAGTTTTCGATGATTTCAGGGCGGTATACTTGTACATCGTACTTTTGAAACACTTGATTAAACGCTTCCATTTCATTGATCATATCAACTTCTATAGGGTAGGTTCCAGCGAGTATATGTTCTAGTGACTTTGGATCGTAGGCTTCTTCGGCGGTAGGTGTTGGTCCATTATTAACGGCAGTACCCAACACCACGGTCCTCAAGCGTGCGGTTTCATTTTTTACATTTAACGGTAGCATAATTTATTTATTGGCTTTTACAAATATAATAAAGCTCCGCCGAACGACGAAGCTTTATGAACAAGAAACATAATCGCTTAATTTTTGATTAACTTTTCAGTTAAAACTTCACCGTTGGTGCAATTAACGGTAATAAGATAAATTCCGTTAACATAGGCACTCACCTCTATTTTATGGCGACTAGAGGCCGAAATATTTTGTTGCATCACGATTTTTCCATCGATAGTTGTAATTGTAAAGGCATTGAATTCACCCTCATCAATTGCAATTTCAACCTGACTATGAGCAGGATTGGGGACCAAAGTGAATCCGATTCCAATACGTTCTAAATTAATTTCCTCAGGAATTAATTCTACCGAGACTGTATCATCATCCCGCTGGGTGGTTGGTGTGGATTTATATAAATAATCCCCACTACATCCTTCGGGATATGCCGCAAATTGAGATCCTGTAACCGCTTCAAATCCGGGTAATAATTCAACAAAATTAGCAGCGTGATAAATCACTCCGTTACCCAGACCGGAATTGCCTTGAGCGATCACATTGGAAGCCCGAATCCAATCTGAGCGTTCTTTTTGTATATCGGCGAGTTGTCCATTATTACTCGTGTCATCCACAGGAGAGGTCAACGATAGCGTGGCTAAACAACAATTATCAAACGTAACATCGGGTCCAATTGCAGCTGAAGAATCAGTAATGGTATAAAAAAATGCGCCTGCCGGACAGTTAACACTAAAAGTAGCTTCAATTTGAAACTCGAAATCGCCTTGAGGGTTAACTCCAAAAATTGTTGGAGGCAACGTAAAACAGAAATTACCCGAGGTAAGTTGCGAAGGTACATTTACCGAACCTACAACAGTTCCAGCTTGTGTTACTTGCAGAACCAAAGTGCTTAGTGTAGCATTGGCGGGCGGACTAAATGTACCGCAAACTTGAATTGGATCAGCAGCTGTATTTGATGGGCAATTCAACTGAATAGGATCAATATTTAAGGCTCCTAATTCGGGTGCACCACAAACAATACCACACACATTATCGATATAAACCGTTCCAAAGTGGGCTGAGGGCTGACAATCACTCACTGAAAACTCTAAAATTCCGGGTTGCCCCAATAATTCGCCTACATTTAAACGAGCACAAACCCAACCCGTATATAATATTCGGCGCGTGGACTTAATGGTAATTCGGTTGAACAAACAATTGTTTGGATTTGCGATGATACAAAACTCATCTACTACATTTCCGTTAAGATCTTTTACGCGTGCACGGAAATACGGCTGAATATCTTGTTCATGGTCGGGTTTATTATCCATGATTAACGAAAAGTTGAAATCCAACGTCGCTTCATTAATCACGGGAATATAACGCGAAACTGTAGACAAATCAGAAGAGCCCATTCCACCGGTATTGTTTAATTTAATACAACGCGTACCTCCATTTGTATTTAATGTAGGAACATTAACACCAAAACTGGCCAATACTGGATCGAACTGGCGGTAGTTGGGAGCATTACTATCGATTAAAGTAGCGCGCGAAGTAAAATTATTTACTGTTGGAGTAAGAACATTGGTTGTTGTTAAGGCAGTTGGTGTAGCGCAGGATTGAAAAAATGCAAGTCCGGACTGGGGTTGGGGATACAAATCTGCCCAAAAGGTATAACCAGCGGTTCCATCTTCAAAATCACCGTTAACACAATTTTGTTGCGTACTAACAGGAATTTCACCTGCCCGGAAATAAGCTGTTTTTTCTGGAAATTTGGTGAAAAATAATTTTCGCAATTCATTGCGTTTGGCAGCAATTAATGCTTTTTCAATTTCTGCGTCTGTAAAATCTTCATGAATTCTTAATTCTTCTATGGTTTGCACTGTCGTTAATTTTGACAAGCGGTATTTAGAAAAATTAGCTTCAATAAACTGTTCAACTTCCCGTTCAATTCCATTAGCTACTTCAATACGTTTATTCTCTTGGTCCAGGTATTCCTGAACTTGCGCTTGTCCAAAAGTTATATTCAAAAACAGAGCGCCAATACCAAGAAGGCAGTGAAACTTCTTCATGTTATTTTGTTTTTTGAATTAACAATGCTACTTGCGCTTTCAACGTATCAATTTCACTTTGTTGTTTTTGAATCGTTGTATTTTGTGCGGATAGTTTTTTATTTTGATCAATCACATAAAGCGTTAATTCTTCAATTTTCTCCATGTGTTTCGCTTGCATTTGCCCTAAATCAAGGCCTTCTTTTGCCAAAAATTCTGCAGAAGCTACCCCAGGTAAATGTTTGTTTTTTTGAATAAAAGCCTCCACCTCTTGTAAGGGCATAAGCTTGTAATCATTCTCAAAAACATAATCTGCCCAATTCGCTGAATTTCGTAAAGCCACTTTAACTTTTTCTGTTAAAATTCCGCCTTCAACATACAAGCGATAATCCCCCGTTGTTGTAGGATAAGCCGTTGTATTTCCGATATAGATTTTACCATTGCTAGTACTAGTAGCCGTATTAAACCAAATATTACGGCTATTCATATTCACAACCCGATTTGCACCAGTCGTAGTGTTTTGACTAATCGATCCGTTGGCAGTATACAAACTCGAATCGTTTGAACTAATTACATAAGGTGTATCGGTAGAACCAGTTCCTGTAACTGATATATTATCTCCCGCTGTTACAACCGTTTGTGGCAATGTTATCGAATTTCCATTGGAGATTGTTAATACATTTCCTGATACCGATAAATTTTGCTCATCTACTGATGAAGGTAAGGCAACAGAAGCACTTGCAACACCATTAACAAACGTCGTAAGTTGATTATTCTCAGAAACAATAGTCGTTACCGAATTAATAATTGGAGTACTTGAAGCCACACCATTTACGGTACTTGTAAGATTATTTTCATTGACCGCCAAAACATTTGTAGTCGCTACATTTTCCATAACAACATCGCCCGTAGCATTTACCGTTAAAAATTTATGAGCACTACTTGACGTCGTTGGGACAAATGCATTGGTTAGATTGGTAAAACGCAAACCTGATGAGCCCGCTGTTCCGTGTGTAATTTCTAATCGATTACGTGGAGTAGCCGTTCCAATACCAACATTCCCTTCTACCAACAAACCATTACTTGGGGCGGTAAAACCTGGAGCACTTGCTTTTGAAACATAATTTCTCCCTATAACAGCACCTCCATTAACCTCCAAACGATTGGATGCTAAAACATTATTACCCAATCCTAAACCAACAAATCCGGTTTTGGAAATGGTTAATCGTTGATTACCTACACCATCAGCAAAAATTAGAGTATTATTTGTGTCGTTGCCAACCAAATGCGATGAACTCGTTAAAGGCAGAACACTTACTTTTCCTAAAAATACATTACCGTTACCGCGCGTCAGATTTAAAGCAGTTTCGTTACCAATAAAAATATTATTGTTTCCAAAAAGCAAATGCCGAGGACTAGCATAGCCAATGGCAACATTCCCAAATCCAAAATTAGTCCGTAAGGCAGCATAACCCACTGCAGTATTGTTATTTCCCGGATTTCGAGGATCACCCATGGTACGGTGACCAATCGCAACATTAAAACTACCCGAAGTATTATTTTCTAAAGTTCGCGTTCCAAAAGCAGCATTGAGCGAACCTGTACTATTACTTTTCATAGCACTTGCGCCAAAGGCAGAATTAAACTCTCCCGTTGGACTTATTAACGCTTGTGTTCCAAATGCAGTATTGCTATTCCCTGTGTTATTGATTAAAGTATTAACTCCAAAACCACAATTATAACTTCCCGTATTAAAAGCACCTGTTTGTTGCCCATAAAACGTATTGTTTACGGCAGTTGTTGGCGTTTGTGCAACAACCATTAAAGCTGTAATTTGAAATAAAAACAACCAAACCAAAGTAATTTTATTCGTTTTCATAGGCTAAATTTATTAGAGGGGTGAGTTAATAATTAAGATTTTATTGATTCGATGTATATAAAACAAATGGTGTTCTATTTACACTTTCAAAAGTAAAGAATAAATCAATTAAAAAACGACAAAAAACACAAATAATCGATGTATTACATGTTTTTATTTTTTTTGAATTATATTTCTTACAATTTAGAGGTGTTCCAAAAAAAAACTCCCAATAGGGAGTTTATAAAAAAATTATGGATTATTAACGTTTCTCTAAATCAACAAAAGAACGTAAAGGATAGCCAGTGTAGACTTGTCGTGGTCTTCCGATTGGTTCTTTATTGACTCGCATTTCTTTCCATTGCGCAATCCAACCGGGTAAACGACCAATAGCAAACATAACCGTAAACATTTCTGTTGGAATACCTAATGCACGGTAAATAATACCCGAATAGAAATCAACGTTGGGGTATAAATTACGAGCTTTGAAATAATCATCCTCTAAAGCAACTTGTTCCAATTGTTTTGCTATTGCCAAAAGGGGATCATTAACGCCTAATTTTGCCAATACCTCGTCGGCTGCTTTTTTGATAATTTTTGCACGGGGGTCAAAATTTTTATAAACCCGATGGCCAAATCCCATCAAACGGAATGAATCATCTTTATCTTTTGCTTTTAAAACATACTTGGCTACGTCACCGCCATCGGCATTAATTTGCTCTAACATTTCTAATACAGCTTGATTGGCGCCGCCATGAAGTGGACCCCATAAAGCTGAAACCCCTGCAGAAATTGAAGCAAACAAACCTGCATGGGATGAACCCACAATACGCACTGTAGACGTCGAACAGTTTTGCTCGTGATCTGCATGGAGTATAAACAATTTATCCAACGCATCTACAATTACAGGATCCGTTTGATATGGACCGGTAGGCAACTCATACATTAAACGCATGAAGTTTTCTACATAGCCTTTCGTATTATCATAGTAATTTAATGGATAACCCATCGACTTGCGGTAGGTCCATGTTGCAATAACAATAAACTTCGCCATGGTTTTACAAACCGCCTCATACATTTCTTTTTCATTATCAACATTTACTGTTTTTGGATTAAACGCAGTTAATGCCGATGTTAAGGAAGAAAGAACACCCATTGGATGTGCTGATTTAGGAAAACCATCAATGATATTTTTCATTTCTTCATTAACTAAAGTGTACTTGCGAATATCCTCCTCAAATTGTTGCAATTGAGCAGCCGTTGGCAATTCACCAAAAATTAATAAAAATGAAACTTCAAGAAACGTAGCCTTTTCAGCCAATTCTTCAATGGAATAACCTCGATAACGAAGAATACCTTCCTCACCATCTAGAAATGTAATTTTACTTTCGCATGAACCGGAATTCTTATACCCTGGATCAATAGTTATAGCTCCAGTAAGTGCACGTAATTTTTCAATATCGATGGCGACTTCGTTTTCACTTCCAACGATTACTGGAAACGTATACTTTTGTCCATCCAACTCGATTGTTGCAGTTTTTGACATGATATAAATTGGGAATTAAATCAACTAATTATTAATTTAACAAATTTAGAGAATTCACATCGAATTAAAAAAGAAAGATTCTAACGATTTCGTTAAAAAAAGGATAAATTTTTCATATTATCTAGCTTACCCCCCGAAGCACGAAAATTGAAACACAAAAGTAGGTAATCATTAATCTTAAAAAAAAAAGGGAAGTATTACTCAATTAGACCGAATTGTATAAAAAATCGAATAAAAAACCCTACACATTGGCGTAGGGTTCTTAATGTTCAAATAGTTACTACGTTTATTTTTGTTTAAAGGCGTTAACACCCGGAAAATAGGCTGTTTCAGCTAATTCTTCTTCAATACGCAACAACTGGTTGTATTTGGCCATACGATCCGAACGGGACGCAGAACCGGTTTTAATTTGTCCGCAGTTTAAAGCTACCGCTAAGTCGGCAATAGTTGTATCTTCTGTCTCTCCTGACCGGTGCGACATTACCGAAGTATATCCCGCATTGTGTGCTTTGTTTACCGCTGCAATTGTTTCAGTGAGCGTACCGATTTGGTTTACTTTCACCAAAATGGAATTGGCAATTCCTTTTTCGATCCCTATTGACAATCGGTTTACGTTAGTTACAAATAAATCGTCTCCAACCAATTGTACTTTATCACCAATTAATTCAGTTAAATAGCTCCAACCTTCCCAATCATCTTCATACATTCCATCTTCTATCGAAATAATAGGGTAATTTGCGGCCAAAGAAGCTAAATATTCTGCTTGCTCTTTTGAAGAACGTACTTTTCCTGAAGCCCCTTCAAACTTACTGTAGTCATAGTTTCCATCAACATAAAATTCTGAAGCAGCACAATCTAAAGCAATCATGATTTCATCACCAAATTGATAACCAGCATTTTCCACTGCTTTTTTAATAGTATCTAATGCATCTTCTGTTCCACCTGGCAAATTGGGAGCAAAACCACCTTCATCTCCAACAGCAGTAGATAAATTACGATTGTGCAGTACTTTCTTTAAGTTGTGAAATATTTCAGTACCCATTTGCATTGCATGAGAAAATGATTTTGCTTTTACGGGCATGATCATAAACTCTTGAAATGCAATAGGCGCATCCGAATGAGATCCCCCATTGATAATATTCATCATAGGAACGGGCAATGTATTCGCAGAAACGCCTCCTACATATCGGTACAATGGTAACCCCAATTCATTAGCAGCTGCTTTAGCCACCGCAAGTGAAACACCTAATATAGCATTTGCTCCTAAATTGGATTTATTTGAGGTGCCATCCAAGTCAATCATGGTTTTGTCTATCCAATTCTGTTCAAAAACTGAAGTTCCAACCAGTGCAGCAGCAATTTTAGTATTTACATTTTTAACGGCATTTAAAACACCTTTGCCCAAATAATTACTACCACCATCACGTAATTCAACGGCCTCATGCTCTCCCGTTGAAGCTCCACTAGGAACAGCAGCACGTCCTAAAACTCCATTTTCTGTAATTACATCAACTTCAATTGTAGGATTACCTCGGGAATCCAAAATTTGACGTGCATGAACTTTAATTATAATACTCATTAGGTATGAATTTAATAGTTATTCAATAATAAAAAGCAAATTTAATTAATCGATCTGTACGAATTTATCAAAACTAAAAAAACTTATAAACGCAAACGTTTTAGCCATAGGCACGAAATTCGTATTAAAAAGACCATCGTTGAATAAAAATATTTATTTATGCATTTTCTTACTTTTAAATATTATTTATGCATTTAGTCGATTTTTATAGTGTTTAATCGAATAATTAATTGGTTGAAACCAGTTAAAGTTATTAATTTTAACGGTGAGAATAAAAAATCAATTATATTTAAGCATGAAAACCTTAGTCAAGATTAGTGTTTTTACGTGGCTACTCAGTGCTACATTTCTTCAGGCGCAAAATTATCGCAATGCCAAGGCGTATGTAACAGACTTTGGCAAAAACGAATTGTTTGTGAAGGAATCCTTAATGGAATATTCAAAATCTATTATTGACTTTACGCCCAACTCACGGGTTAATTCGACACTCGAACGTATTTATTTAAAATTGGAATCTTTAAATGAAAATTTATTGCGTAATGACATCGGAATTGATGGGGATACCGGATTACGCGATGCTTTTATCCAATTAAACCAAAAAACAGTTGCTTTATTAAAAAATAAATCCTTAAAACTAAACGACTATACTTTTCAAAGCGGATTACCCTATGCTGAAATTTTTAAAAACTACGCCTATAAAGAACAAGAAATAGCCCATTATTATGCGCAGATTTTAAGGTATGAACAGTCAAAAAAAGAATTTGGTTTAAAATACAATATTACTATTCGTCATTACAATAAGCGTAATGTTTTTGAATACAATGCCTACCAAAATTTGGTGTTTTACAAGATTAACATTTTAGATGATAAGTTGATTCAATTGCTTAAAAACCGCAACATTGAACAAGTCAGCGAATGCATCCACTACATGAATACTATATCGCAAGAGTTAAAAGCAAAAACAATTGCATACAAAAATGATTATGAAGATCAATCCTTGATTGAAGCCAATTTGGAATTTCTGCAATTTATCAGCAAACAGAACGAAATTATTTTTCCTCTATACCAAGAGTATGTTGCCGTATATGATACCTTTCAAAATACAAAGAAAAATTTCTTAGAACAAAATGATAATTCAAATGTTGAAGTTTACAATGCGGAAGTAGTTCGCTTTAATCGAATAAAAAACACTTTTTTTGACACGCTATACGATTTACAAGTCAAAAAAAGTGATTTAGTTAATCGATGGTATGTTACCAATAGTCTGTTCCTTAAAAACAATATTGAATTTGAGGATTTATACGATAAATTTACAACAACAGATTAAACCGTTTCTTTTTTATTAGCTTCAATTGCCGCAACAAATTCATCAAACAAATACGATGAATCATGTGGCCCTGGACTCGCTTCGGGGTGGTATTGAACCGAAAAACAATTTTTTGATTGCATTCGCATTCCTGCTACAGTATTATCATTTAAGTGATAATGGGTAATCATCAAATCAGGGTGTGCTTCTAATTCTTCGCGATTCACAGCAAATCCATGATTTTGCGACGTAATTTCTCCTTTTCCAGTTCGTATATTCATGACTGGATGATTTATCCCTCGGTGGCCATTAAACATTTTATAGGTTTTTACTCCATTGGCTAAGGCCAGTATTTGATGACCTAAACAAATGCCAAATACGGGTTTATTACTAGTAATCATTTGACGCGCTGTTTCTTGTACTTGAACCAATGGATCGGGATCACCAGGACCATTAGACAAAAAATAACCATCCGGATTAAATGCCGCTAATGACTCAAAAGCAGTGTCATAGGGAAATACTTTAATAAAGCAATCGCGTTTTGCTAAATTGCGTAAAATATTGCGTTTTATCCCCAAATCTAATGCGGCTATCTTAAAAGAAGCCGTGGAGTCTCCATAGGTATAGGCTTCTGTTGTTGAAACTTTTGAGGCCAATTCTAAGCCATTCATATCGGGAACTCGAGCTAACTGTTTTTTCAATTCTTCAATAGGTGTACCATCCGAACATATCACAGCATTTTGAGCGCCATTGTCTCGAATATAACTGACCAAAGCACGCGTATCTACATCGGCAATTGCAACTAAATTATGCTGCATAAAATAGTTCAATAAATCCCCTTCAGCGTCGGGTCGTGAATGAGTAAAACTAAAATTTTTACATACCAAGCCTGCTATTTTTATCCCATCCGATTCGGTTTCATTGGCATTAACCCCATAATTACCAATATGCGCATTGGTTGTAACCATAATCTGGCCAAAATAAGAAGGATCGGTAAACACTTCCTGATAGCCGGTCATACCGGTATTGAAACATACTTCACCAAAAGTAGTTCCAGAAATGCCAATAGATTTACCATAAAAAAGGGTACCATCAGCCAATAAAATAAGTGCTTGAGGACGAGTTGTGTATTTCATTTAAGTAGTGTTGTTGGACAAAATTAGGATTTAGAACTTATTTGAAAAAATTCTTTTATTAAACTTTATAAACAAAAAAAAGGATAAACTCGAAAGCTTATCCTTTATATTTAATGTGAATCATACATTATTCAGCACTTTCAGTAGTTTCTTCTGAAGCGGTTTCAGGAGCCTCTGGTGCAGCTTCAGCAGCAGGAGTAACAACTTCTACTTTTTTAGCTTTACCACCACTACGACGGCTTCTTCCTTTTTTCTCTTCTTTTTTACCACCGTTGTACAATTCGTTGAAATCTACCAATTCGATCATCGCCATATCCGCATTATCTCCCAAACGATTACCCAATTTAATAATACGAGTGTATCCTCCTGGACGATCTCCAACTTTAGCAGCAACATCTCTAAACAATTCAGCAACTGCGTATTTATTTCTTAAATAAGCGAAAACGATACGTCTATTGTGCGTAGAATCTTCTTTTGATTTAGTGATAAGTGGCTCTACAAATACTTTTAGAGCTTTAGCTTTAGCAACAGTTGTGTTGATACGTTTGTGCTCGATTAGAGAACAAGCCATATTGGCCAACATGGATTTTCTATGTCCGCTCTGTCTGCTTAAGTGATTTACTTTTTTACCGTGTCTCATTTTAAAATCTTTTTATTCAATAAAGCCCTAGTCTTTATCTAATTTATACTTTGACAAATCCATTCCGAAGGTTAGGTTTTTATTAGCAACCAACTCATCCAATTCCGTTAATGATTTTTTACCGAAATTGCGGAACTTCATCAAATCGTGTTTGTTAAAAGAAACCAAATCACCTAAAGTTTCTACTTCAGCAGCTTTTAAGCAATTTAGTGCGCGCACTGATAAATCCATATCAACCAGTTTGGTTTTCAATAATTGTCTCATGTGAAGCGATTCTTCATCATAGGTATCCGTTTGTGCTATTTCATCAGCTTCAAGTGTGATTCTTTCATCAGAGAAAAGCATAAAATGGTGAATCAAAACTTTTGCGGCTTCAGTAAGTGCATCTTTTGGATTAATTGAACCATCCGTTTTGATCTCGAAAACCAACTTTTCATAGTCCGTTTTTTGTTCAACACGGAAATTTTCGATAGCATACTTCACATTGATTACTGGAGTAAAAATAGAATCAATGAAAATAGTACCAAAGGCAGCATTTTGTCTTTTGTTTTCCTCAGCAGGTACATATCCACGTCCTTTTTCAATTGTTAATTCAAGATTGAAATTTACTTTTGAATCAAGGTTACAAATAACTAGTTCAGGATTTAAAACCTGAAATCCAGAGATGAATTTTTGGAAATCTCCTGCTGTAATTTGGTCTTTTCCGGATAAAGAAACGGTCACCGATTCATTATCAATATCTTCGATTTGTCGTTTGAAACGAACTTGTTTCAAATTCAAAACGATTTCTGTTACGTCTTCTACAACACCAGAGATAGTTGAAAACTCATGCTCAACACCCTCGATTCTTACAGAAGTAATTGCGTAACCTTCTAAAGCTGATAACATTACACGACGTAATGCGTTACCAACAGTCAATCCATATCCCGGTTCTAAAGGTCTGAACTCAAACTTCCCTTCAAAATCGGTAGAATCGATCATGATTACTTTGTCTGGTTTTTGAAAATTAAATAATGCCATAATTTCGACAGGTGTCAGTTATTATTTGTTGTACAACTCTACGATCAATTGTTC
>NZ_JAIXRZ010000010.1 GCF_027484945.1 Flavobacterium sp. | reverse complement strand
CGTTAATACCGTTGTTGGATGTGGTTGGCAACGCCGTTAAAGTCGCACCTGAACAAATCGGCGCTACGGCTGTAAAGGTTGGGGTTACCTGTGGATTTACCGTAATGGTTAAAGTCGTTGTAGTGGCACACTGTCCTGCACTCGGGGTAAAGGTATAGGTGGTGGTTGCTGTATTGTTTAAAGCAGGAGCCCACGTACCGTTAATACCGTTGTTGGAAGTGGTTGGCAACGCTGTTAAAGTCGCACCTGAACAAATCGGCACTACGGCTGTAAAGGTGGGGGTAATAGTCGAAGTAAGAGGAACACATATACCTCCATTGCAATTACCTGTAGCAGCTGAATTATCTATGGACCATGGGAGCGTAGCAGCATTAAATGTGCTTACAAAGGACCAAGTTGGACTTCCATCTTGTTGGCGGTAAATTAAAATAGGGGTTGAGTTTGAAATATAGCTGACAATTGATGGATTTGTATTATTAATTTGAGTGGGAGTAGCTAATGAGGTGATGGTAGAGCCTGCAGGTATACAAAGCGTTCCAGGATTAAAATCAGCACTATTAGTATTGATGTTAGATGCGCTGGATGACCAATAGACACAATCTAATGGTGTTCCACTTGCATCATACAAGGCAACCCAACCATCAACATTAGCAATTACAGCATTACTAGCATAAATACAACGTTCAGCAGCAGTAATGGGTATATCAATGTTTCCAACTAATCCTGTGCCAGGTGCAGCAGAACCCAAAACAATGTGACCTCCAGCAGGAATTATAGCATTAGGAATGTTTGGAATTCTGAAGCTCAAACCTGTAACAACACCACTAAAACCATTTTGTTTGGCAGCAATGAAATAACCCGTTAAGTTAACAGGAAAACAATTTTTGTTGTAAATCTCTATATACTCCTTACTTCCTGTATAAATAAGTCCATTTGGGGGAGTAGCAGATAGCCCGTCGGGGCGAATGTAAACTTCATTAATTAATACTTGACCTCTTGAAAATGAAAATAGGGTCAGTAATATTAAAAGTATAGTGTTTTTCAATAGCATAAAAAAATTCATAAAGTATCAAAAATATAAGATACCCGTTAAAAATTCGATTTATGTTATTGTAAAATTTGATTTCGTAATATTTCGAAATATATAAAAATATAAAAATCAATAAGTTGAAATTTTATCTTTTAATGCGGTAAGTGTCATTTCGAGTTTATTAAGTTGGGCTTTATTTCCTTTTTCAAGACCAGTAATGCTAGTTTTTAACAAAGGTGTGTAATTGTCAAGATGTTTTAAAAAGATATCTTTTATCTGAATTTTATCTAAGAAAAAATCGAGATCATCAATAATTATATTTGAAGACGCTGCTAAAAGTTCATAGAAGCCTTTATCATTCTCAAATATAGATTCGGGAGTTAATTTTAGATTTGGATAATTTTTGTGAATATATTCGATCATCCGAAAACGGGCTACAGCTAAATCACTATTATAAATCTTTATGTTTACTTTTTTTGAAATAGCAAATAAAATCCAATAACTAAGGGGTTGTAATATTTTTAAATTCTCTATTTCGATTTCAATTTGCCTTTTATCTTCTGAAACTAATGTTAGTTTTAAAAGGTATTTTTTGGTAGAATTATCATATCGTATGGTTAAGGCATTCAATTGAAGTGACTGTGATTCGTTATTTATATTGGCATTTGTGTTTGAATGAAATAAATTTTCTCCCAATGTATAGGGATTCGAAATGCCATAGTAAAAAAAATGATTTTCAAAAAGATGGAGTAAACTTTGTAAAATAAAAAATAAACTGGCTAGGAAAATAATCAGGAAATAGGGATATGTTATCAATAAGTTTTCATGGAAAATCTTTGTCAAGGGTAGTGCTATCTGTGTAATCAGCATACTGCTAATTGTAAATATTAAAAAAAATCGATTTCCAGCAAAGTTTTCATGTTTTGTATTTAAAACTATCACATAGCCAAATATTATTAATATAGATGTTGAAATGAGCGAATCTATAATAATCAATGCAATCTGAAATTCCTTACCCGCGCTTATTGTAAGCTTATCGAAAATGGTGAAAAGTGAAATAATGATTCCAAAAAAAAGAAAGACTGAAATTACCCAATTTTCACTTTTCTTGTAAATACGTTCTATTCCATTTGGAATTATTGGAAAATAAATAATTGATGAAAGTAAAAAAATATTACTTAGTGAAGAAAGTAACCGGTCATTAAACAAAAACTTTAACGAAAATACTGTTTGGTCTGTTATTTTATAAAGTCCTACCAGAAAAAAAGAAAAAGCGAATAAAGCGATAAATAACACCCCTTTTTTAAACTCACTTTTTTCTTGTTTTTTTGCTAAATGAAAGTAAATAGTGAGGAAACGGATCGTAAATACAAGTGTTATTAAGGTTAAGGTATAAATGTAAAATTGCTTGTAAGTCACTTTTTTTTCTCAAACTTACAAAATTATAATTCATGTGTCAAATATACCCATCCTGTTTTTGCTTTACCATTTAAAAATTCAATGTAGTAATAGTATGTTCCATCTGGTAAATGATTTCCATGTGACGATTTTCCATCCCATTCATCTTTATAATTTTCCTTTTCATAAACTACAGTCCCGTATCGATTAAATATTTTTAAATTTTTAACTTTCAAATTCGACAAATCAAAGGTATCATTTAGACCGTCGTTATTGGCTGAAACGCCTTTCGGAATTTTACAATAGTTGTCTTCAACAAAAATCGAATTTTCATTTTCACAGTTGTCATTACTATAAACAGCTCTGTATATTCCAAGTTGGTCTGCAACTGTAAAGTTTCCATTTCCTAAGAAAATGGGATTTGTACCAATTGAAGTTCCTTCATAAAACCATGCGATAGTAATGTTTTGAGGAGATGGTTTTAAACGTAATACATATTCATCACCCTCACAATCACCTTCTATTGTAAAAATAGGTAACTCATTTACTTCTAAAGTAAGTGAAAAAAGTGTGGCACACTGCCCGGCATTTGGCGTAAAGGTGTAGGTAGTAGTTGCCGTGTTGTTTAATGCGGGCGTCCAAGTTCCAATGATTCCCTCGTTGGAAGTTGTAGGCAATGCAGTTAAAGTTGCACCTGCGCAAATTGGCGCAATGGAATTAAAGGAAGGGGTTATGGCTGGATTTACCGTTATGGTCTGACTTGCAGTTGTAGCACATTGCCCGGCATTTGGCGTAAAGGTGTAGGT
>NZ_JAIXRZ010000005.1 GCF_027484945.1 Flavobacterium sp. | reverse complement strand
CTATATCTTCTTTCGTGTTGTATCGACTGAACGAAATTCGCAGAGCAGGTCGCTTCAAATCTTCGGCAGCAACAAACTGTTCTAATACGTGTGAGGGCTTTGAACTTCCGCTTTGGCATGCGCTTCCACGAGAAACCGCAATACCTTTCATATCCAAATTAAATAATAGCATGGCTGCTTTCTCCTCACTCATGGGTAAGGTTACATTCAAAATATTATAAAAAGTCGAACTTCCATTCATTTTAATCCCTGGAAAAGCCAATTCAAATTGTTCCCAGCAATAATTTTTTAGCGATTCAATATACCCTTGATCATGGGCCAACTCAGCAATATCCAACGCTAATGCTTTTGACATTCCTGCAATTTGATGAACTGCTTCTGTGCCTGCTCGCAATCCTTTCTCTTGTTCACCGCCTACAATCAAAGGTTTTAAAACTACTGCCTTAGAAATATAAGCAAATCCAACACCTTTGGGGCCGTGAAACTTATGAGCGCTAGCCACAATAAAATCTACCGGTAATTCATGCAAATTAAAGTCCCATTTTCCAACCGATTGCACCGTGTCGCAATGAAATAAAGCATGGTGTGCATGACATAGTTCGCCTACTGCTTTAATATCCAACAATGCGCCCGTTTCGTTGTTTACGTGCATTAACGTCACCAGCGTAGGCTTTTCATCAGCCAAAATCGAGTGTAAGTCCGAAATATCAATCGTGCCATCGGTATTTGAAGGTAAATAAACAACTTCTACCGCATAGTCTTTTTCCAATTTAGAAACCGTATACAAAGTAGCGTGATGCTCCATTTTTGAAGTAACCAAACGACGAACTCCTAAGTCACGCACCACACTTGTTAAAATCAAATTAGTTGCTTCGGTTGCATTGGAAGTAAAAATGAGTTCGCGCGCCTCACATCCCATAATTTTTGCAATCGATTTACGTGCTGATTCCAAAATGGTTTTTGCGCTGCGACCAAAACTATGGGTTGAAGATGCATTACCATATTCGGATTGCATGATTTGCACCATGTGATCAATTACTTCTGGTCGCATTGGCGTTGTAGCCGCATTATCTAGATATACGTTTTTCATGTATTTTTTTGAAGAGATAAAAGTACGATTATTTTGAATTTTGTTGAAAATAGATTTCGGTAGCTCCCATACCGTATTTTTGATAATTGGCTTCTTGGAATGTGATCTTTGGATTTTTTCGCAATAAAAATTCGAGTTCCGTTTTCAAAACACCTTCACCCACACCATGAATCAAAACGATTTTTGGAATGCGATTTTTGAGTGCAAATTCAACATGCCGTTGAGCGGTTTCTAATTGAATGGTGAGGATGTCAAAATTGGACATGCCGCGAAAATTCTTCACTAATTTTTCAATATGTAAATCAAATTCGGGAGCACCTTTTTCGCGTTTATCCGACTTAAAAACAACTTTTTTCTGTTGACGAGTAGGTGTTGAGTCAATTTTCTTCTTATATAACTCATCACTTTTATTAAAGTAATTCAAATCATTGGTAATGTTTTCTTTAACTAATTCGTTGACAAAAAATGTCATCATAAAATCATCCGCTGTTTTGATCAAAATTTGATCATTTTGCACCTGCACAACTACCCCACTAATCACCTCATCCAAAACCGAAACACGGTCGCCTACTTCAAATTTATTCGTCTTCATGATTTTCTTTTTTTGACGGGATTTTAGCATTTAATTTAGCCATACAAAAAACAAAAAGCACTACTGCTACTCCTATTAAATAATAATTTGGATTGGGCAAACTTTGCTCATACAACGCTACTCCTGCCGAAACCAAAAGCAACGGCAATAACCATTTGTTCATCGGTACTTTATTTAAGATTTCAAAAGTAAAAAAACACCCGCACGCGAGGTGTTGATAACTGATATTTTGTAAAATTGCAAAAACAATTTAGCATGGAAAACTATATGCTCCCTTGTTTATTTAAACAAACTTTTGGCTTTGATTGTATGGGGTGCGGACTACAACGCGCAGCTCTACTCCTTAGCGAAGGCAAATTTGTTGCAGCATTCTTTATGTATCCCGCTATCTACCCCTTACTCATACTAGCCCTCACTTTACTGAAATATGCATTAAAACCCACTGAAAAAACAGGCCGAATAGTTATCTTTGTTGCGGCAGGAAATGCAGTTGTCATTGTATTGGCCTATTGCATTAAAATGAAAGCGCTTTTTTTATAAAACTACAATATCATGGAAAAACAAAAACTACCCAACACCACAGCAACCCTTATTTTAGGCATTCTTGCCTTTCTAACTTTTTGCTGTTATGGAATTTTCGCAATACTGTTTGGCGTAATCGGCTTAATCTTGAGCTGGAAAGACGGCAAGCGTTTGCGTGAAAATCCAGCTATTTATGACAATAACACTACCTATAAAGTCGGGAAAGTGCTTTGCATTATCGGTTTAGCTTTAGGCGTGCTGTCGCTCCTATTTTACATTTGGATCATTGTAAAAATCGGACCTGAGAACATGCAAGACGAGGAATTACTTCGCCGGAAACTGGAAACGCTATTTGGAGCAAGATAATCTACAAAAAAAGCCGGAAATAATCCGACTTTTATATTGATATAGAGAATTTTACTCAAACCCTCTTAAAGTTTTAATTATAATCGAAACGCAGTCGCGCAATTGCTCCTCTGTCATTACTAACGGCGGTGCAAAGCGAATAATATTTCCATGCGTTGGCTTTGCCAAAAGTCCGTTCTCTGCCAATTGTACACAAATATTCCAAGCCGTTTCACTCTCTTCGGTATCGTTGATTACTATCGCATTCAACAATCCTTTCCCACGCACCAGTGTAACAACATTGCTTTGAGCTACATAGTCTTGCAGTAATTCACGAAACAACTTCCCTAAGCGGCGTGCATTACCTGCCAACCCCTCCTCCTGCACTACTTCCAATGCTGCTATAGCGGTAGCTGCTGCAACTGGGTTACCTCCAAAAGTAGAACCATGCTGACCAGGCCGTATCACATTCATCACAGAATCATTAGCCAAAACGGCAGACACAGGATAAACCCCACCTGAAAGTGCTTTTCCTAAAATCAAAATATCGGGATTCACATACGTTGCTTGTTTTTCGCAAGCCTTCTCACATGAGCAATTACCGCATACAGCAAGTAATGAACCTGTTCGGGCAATCCCTGTCTGTACCTCATCTGCAATAAATAAAACATGATGTTGCTCACATAGCGCTTTTGCCTTTGCAATAAAATCTTCGGAAGGCACATATACGCCAGCCTCGCCTTGTATAGGCTCAACCAAGAAACCTGCTATGTTTTTAGACGATTTAAGCGCATTTTCTAGAGCTTCGATGTCATCATAAGGAATCTTAATAAATCCAGCGGTATAGGGGCCGAAATTCTTTCGGGCGTTTTCATCGTTAGAAAACGAAATGATGGTCGTGGTTCTTCCGTGAAAATTCCCGTCACACACAATAATTTGCGCTTCGTTTTCAGCAATTCCCTTTTTCTCATAGGCCCATTTTCGACAAATCTTCAATGCCGTTTCAACTGCTTCTGCTCCAGTATTCATAGGCAAAACCTTATCAAAACCAAAGTAACGGGTTATATATTGCTCATAAACCCCAAGCTTATCATTATAAAAAGCACGCGAAGTTAAGGTCAATGTTTGTGCTTGCTCTACCATTGCTCCAACAATTTTTGGATGACAATGCCCTTGATTTACAGCCGAATAAGCCGATAAAAAATCATAATACTTTTTCCCTTCTGTATCCCACACAAAAACCCCTTCGCCTCTACTCAAAACTACCGGTAACGGGTGATAATTGTGCGCACCGTATTTATCTTCTAATTCAATAGCTTCGTGAGCGCGTAATTTTTCGCTAATCATGTTTGAAAATTTAATAAAAGAAAATCCTTTATTCCTACTTATGGGAGAGAAATCATCCGTAATGTTTGGCAAAACTACACAATTCAGCGAATTAATTTAGCGACCTGCAAAAAAATCTATTGCGTAAAATCACGGTAATTTCAGATCATAATTTTTATTTATATTACAATATAATATTATGATTAACATTGTTTTAAAATAAATTATTTAAATTAAAATAATAAATAATCAAAGATTCGATTGACCTCGAATAATTTGCTCCATCAATTCAATTTGCTGTTTTTGAATCGCCATTAACTCTTCATGCTGATGCTTTAATAGTTGATCCATTTTTTGTTGCAATACCCGAATTTCTTGTTCGGCTTTTAGGTTTATAATAAAGTCCTTTTTAGCACGCTCTCGATCTTTTTCTTCCAATCGATTTTGACTCATCATGATAATTGGAGCTTGCAACGCTGCAATACAGGATAATATTAAATTCAAAAAAATAAACGGATAAGGGTCAAAACCCTTGTTTTGAAGCCAATACACATTCAACAGAATCCATATAACTAAAAAGAATAAAAATGAAAGTATAAAGACCCAACTACCTCCAAAACTAGCTACTTTATCAGCGATCCGCTGTCCGGATGTACGATGATCTTCTTGTTCTTCCAACTCCACAATGCTTTGAATATCTTTCAACGTTCGCATACCTATTTTTTTTAGTTTACTAAAGGTACGATAAAGTAGTAATGTTTTTTATGATTTACGCTTAAAATAAGGTCAAAAGTTTGGTAACGGTATTCCAATTGCGCGTGGTAGACAAAACATTCATACTTTTTTCAATCCATTTATTGTCCAACTTTGTATTTGCTGGTGATGAATGGTATTTCAAGTAGATACGACGGCCGTCCAGTTGAATTTTATCGGGTTCAATAAAATTAAAATTGAGCTGCATAATTCTATTTTCGGGTGCTTCTATTGAAATAAAAGACACGTACAATTTTTTTAAATCAACCCCTTCCTCTTTTAAAAATAAATTGCGCGTTACACAAGCTTCTAAATCCTCTTTCCCCACTACAAAAACAGGAACTTCAAAACCAAAGGATTGCACTATTGCTTTTTGAATAGTTTCCCCTACACTTCCCGGATCTGTTTCATGCGTATTTACAAAAATATTGCCCGACTGAATATAGGTGCGCACATTTTCAAATCCAACGCCCTCTAAACAACGTTTTAAATCATCCATTTTGATTAACTTATGTCCAGAAACATTTATTCCGCGCAATAAGGCTAGATGTGTCATGGTTGATTTCGATTATAATTTTAAACTTGAAATTTCTGTTCTAAAAATAAACATTTATTCGTTCATTCTCAAGCAATACGTTATTTTTGCGCAATGAGAAAACGTAAAAATGATCGCGTTATTTTTGAAAACGTGGAAGTCTTAGATGCCGGTGCAAAAGGAGTTTCTGTAGCCAAAGCACCCGATGGAAAAGTAATTTTTATCCCCAATGTGGTTCCCGGCGATAGAGTCGATGTACAAACTTTTCGCAAACGCAAAGCGTATTATGAAGGGAAAGCAATTCATTTTCATTCGTATTCTCAACATCGTGTCGAACCTGTTTGCCAACATTTTGGGGTGTGCGGAGGGTGCAAATGGCAAAACATGCACTATAGTCAGCAACTCGAATACAAACAAAATGAAGTATATAACCACCTTAAGCGTATAGGTAAAATTGAATTGCCGGACTTCGAACCGATACTCGGTTCCCATGAACAATTTTTCTATCGCAATAAAATGGAATTTGGGTTTTCAAATGCACGTTGGCTTACCGAGGCAGAAATTCAATCCGATACCCAATTTGGCAACCAAAATGCATTGGGTTTTCATATTCCTAAAATGTGGGATAAAATCTTAGACATTAATCACTGTTGGTTGCAAGCCGATCCCTCGAATGCGATTCGCAACGGAATTAGAGATTTTGCCAATGCTAATCAACTCACCTTTTTTGATGCGCGCCACCATAGCGGTCTTTTACGAACCTTATTGATTCGCACGGCTTCAACGGGTGAAATTATGGTTTTGGTTCAGTTTTTTGAAGATGACCAAACCGGACGCAATCTAGTGATGGATTATCTCGCTGCGACGTTTCCACAAATTACGTCTTTACAATATGTTATTAACCAAAAAGCAAACGATACTTTATACGATCAAGAAATCATTTTGTTTAAAGGCAGGGACTATATTTTAGAAGAAATGGAAGGCCTTTATTTTAGCATCAACGCCAAATCATTTTACCAAACCAATTCAGCACAAGCCTATGAGTTGTATTCAATTACGCGCGAATTTGCTGGTTTAACTGGCAATGAATTGGTCTATGATTTATATACAGGAACCGGCACAATCGCCCAATTTGTTTCCAAAAAAGCTAAAAAAGTAATCGGTGTGGAAGCCGTTCCAGAAGCAATTGCCGATGCCAAAGAAAATGCTAAACGCAACAACATTTCCAATTGCGACTTCTTTGTTGGGGATATGAAAAATGTATTTAACGATGCATTTATTGCACAGCATGGAATTCCCGACGTTATTATCACCGACCCTCCGCGCGACGGAATGCATAAAGATGTAGTTGAACAAATCGTACGTATTGCTCCCAAACGCATCGTTTATGTGAGTTGCAACTCGGCAACCCAAGCACGTGACTTGGCTTTAATGGACGAACATTATAAAGTAACCCGTGTGCGACCCGTGGATATGTTCCCACAAACGCATCATGTAGAAAATGTTGTACTTTTGGAACTGCGATAACCCATGAATATGCGAATCTCTAGTTATAGTTTAATAGCACTTATCGGCATTCTTTTTGGATGTGAAAAAGACGATATTTGCAGTGGAGAAACCGCCACTACTCCCCGATTGGTAATTGAATGCTTTGATGCGGCCAATCCAAACACGCCCAAAAATGTGAACAACCTTGTAGTGAAAGCAATTGGTCTTTCGGGCACTATCGTATTCAATGGTGTAAGTAAAATTTATGTTCCAATTGACACAAATAATGACACTACGCAACTGGAGTTGATTCAAAATGGCAATGATACCGATACAAGCAATGACAATATTGACTTGCTTACACTAAATTACACCCGAACAACGGTATATGTCTCGCGCGCATGTGGGTACAAAATGAATTTTTTACTTTCAACCAATGGCGCTCAGTTTACCGACACAACCCCAGCAGATTCCCCTTGGATCAGCAGCTATACTCTCGAAAAAAATGCAATTACCAACGAAAATGAAGTTCATATTAAACTCTATTTCTAGAGTCGCGTTGTGCCTCATTTTCACCGCAAATGTTCAGGCACAAGTGACTACCAAAGATAGCGTAACGGTTGCTCAAGACACCTTAAAGCCAAAAATGGTTCCATTTGGCTTACGTGTAGGAATTGATCTATTCAAGCTTAGTCGCTCCACTTTTGATTCCAATTATAAAGGCATCGAATTGGTCGGTGATTTTCCAGTTACCCGAAAACATTATGTTGCAGTAGAATTGGGTAACGAAAAGAAAACGGTACAAGAAGATCATTTGAATTTTACAACGAAAGGAAGCTATATTCGTGCGGGATTTGATTTCAATGGATATGAAAACTGGACTGGAATGAACAACCAAATTTATGTAGGATTACGCTATGGATTTAGTACGTTCAGCCAAACCTTAAATTCGTATTCTATCTATTATCCCAATAGTTATTTCCCTACGCCTGTACTTTCTAGCAACACTGAATTTAATGGACTTACTGCGCATTGGACCGAAGTGGTCGCTGGAGTTAAAGCAGCGCTTTTCCCTAATTGCTACGTTGGATTTAGTTTTCGGTTGAATTATTTACTTTCCCAATCCCAATTAAAAGCCGCATCTACACCTGAGGCGTTTGAAAGCTTATACATTCCAGGGTTTAATCGAACCTACGACGGAAAATTTGGCGTTGGATTCAACTATACCATTTCCTACACGATTCCTCTATTCAAAGTAAAAGTGATGGACGCGAAGCAATTGGAAGCCAAAAGAATAGCCAAACAAGAAGCCAAGATGAAAGAGGAAATGGAGCGTGAGCAGCGAAGAGCAACTAAAAAGAAAACGTAATTATTTGATTTCTTTTACGCCCTTTAAAAACAACCAACTCATCAATAATTTTTCACCTTGTGCCGTTTTCACTACTTGAAATTTCGGAGATAACAGCAATGTAATTACAAAGGCCGTTAACGAAATCCAAATTCCCTGGTACCAAAAATAAGTGCTAACACAATAACGGGCTCCCAAAAAAAGAGCAGTAAAACAGAGTAAATTGAAAAGTAATGCTTTTGTTTTTTTATTCATGATCGGGTAGATTTTGAAATTTAGCTTTCCGACTTCCCGCATACAACTCATAGTTTACGAATCGGGATTCCAAGCTGCCATTAAACAATTTTATTTTACGCGACGGTTTCAGTCCAACATACTTCAACCCTTCTAAATTAGCTGTAATAAACCATGCTGCTGTGCCTGGATAACTTTGTTTTAGTGTATCACCCAGCTCCCGATAAAAGCGTTCGATATTAATTTCTAAACGCTCACCATACGGAGGGTTAAAAACCATATGCAGTGGGCCCTGGGTTTGCTTTTCGGTTTCAAAAAAGTTGGCTTGGGTTAGGGTCACATAGTCATCCAAATTGGCATTCATTACATTTTCACGAGCTTTGGCAACAGCGCTCGGTGCTTTATCATATCCAATAATTGAATAGTGAAACTCACGTGTTTTTTTCATTAAACTATCGATTATGGTATCAAATAAGACATTATCCCAATCAGACCATTTCTCGAAGGCAAACTCTTTACGGTTGATATTTGCCGGAATATTACAGGCAATCATAGCCGCTTCGACCAATAGTGTACCCGAACCACACATGGGATCCATAAAATCAGACTCCCCTTTCCAACCCGATAACAACAGCATTCCTGCAGCCAGCACTTCGTTTATGGGCGCAATATTTGTTACGCGGCGATATCCCCGGTGATGCAAAGAAGCTCCCGAAGTATCTAAAGCAACTGAAACTTGTTCCCTGTCACTATGAATATTGATACGAAGATCGGGATGGTCTTTATCAATACTCGGACGCGCACCATTTTGTTCGCGAAATTGATCGACAATCGCATCTTTGGTTTTTAAAGCTACAAACTGTGAATGTTTAAAGTTTTCAGAATGCAAGGTGACATCGACCACAAAAGTTTGATTGGTATTTAAAAACTGACTCCATTGAATATCGCGAATACCTTTATATAAGGCTTGTTCATTAAAAGCGCGAAATTGATGAATGGGTTTTAGAATTTTCAAAGCCGTTCGTAACGACAAATTGGCTTTGTACATAAATCCTTTATCGCCATAAAAACTAACCGCACGGGTCCCCAATTGAACCTCTTGGGCTCCCAAATCGCGTAATTCTTTGGCCAGTAGTTCTTCAAACCCAAAAAGGGTTTTCGCAATCATTTTAAAATTTTCCATAAAGACAACAACCAAGTTTTGGACCGAACACTAATTCAAAATTGAACCTGTCCCAACCAAAAAAAAGTTCATTTGATTTAGATGGGCAAAAATACACTAAATTTGCACGTTGAAATTGATTTGAAGTGATTAAATGTCCGATTTGAATACACAGACGCAACCAACTGCTGACGACCAATGGTATACTTCATGGTTTGATACGCCCTATTACCACATTTTATACAAAGAACGAAATTACCGTGAAGCACAATTGTTCATGGATAATTTAACTCAGTATTTGAATCTACCCGAAAAGGCAAAAGTATTGGATTTGGCTTGTGGTCGGGGCCGCCACTCTATTTATTTGAGTCAGTTAGGCTATGAAGTGACGGGCGCTGATTTATCTGCAAATAGTATTGCCGAGGCCTCAAAAAATGAAAACAAACAGTTGCGTTTTCAAGTTCACGATATGCGCATTCCTTTTGAAGCAAAGTTTGATGCTGTATTCAATTTATTTACCAGTTTTGGCTATTTTGACAAAGATGAAGACAATTTTAAAACCTTAGCGGCTATTCACAATAGCTTAAGCACCTATGGATTTGGCGTGATTGATTTTATGAACGTGGAGCAAGTAATTGCCGATTTAGTTCCTGAAGAAGAAAAAACCGTTGATGGAATTACCTTTCATATTAAACGCTACACCGACGAAAAATACATTATCAAAGAGATTCGGTTTCATGACCAAGGAGAAGATTTTTGTTATTACGAAAAAGTAAGAGCCTTGCGTTTAGAAGACTTTCAGGAAATGATGGATCGCGCCGGCATTTATTTATTGGATATCTTTGGCGATTATAAACTGAAGAAATTTTATAAAAAAACCAGCGAACGATTGATTTTGATTTTTAAGTAGGATTGGTTAGTGAATGCCCGGGGTTAGTTTGGAGAGAATAGAATATAGAGAGTAGTGATTAGTGATTAGAATATAGAGAATAGAATATAGAGAATAGAATATAGAGAATAGAATATAGAGAATAGAGAATAGAATATAGAGAATAGAATACTAAAAATGAATTACCTTCTTCCCTTACTTTCAGTGTTACTTGGTTTTGGAGCAGCGCTTTGGTTGCAACCCAAAGAGAAGAAGCAATTGAAAATATTATTGGCTTTTAGTGGTTCATTTCTACTATCATTAACGATACTGAATTTATTACCTGAAGTTTATGAACATACGGGTGTAAAACACATTGGTATTTTTATTCTATTGGGAATTATTTTTCAAATTGTTTTGGAGTTTTTTTCTCAAGGTGCCGAACACGGTCATGTGCATGGTCATGGACACCTTTCAAAAATGCCGTGGTCGTTGTTTATAAGCTTGTGTCTGCACGCTTTATTGGAGGGATTCCCAATTGGTCATCATCATGATTTGGCGCTGGGGATTGCGGTACATCATTTTCCAATAGCAATAATCTTAACCCTCTTTTTTACAAAAGCGGGACTTTCCAAAAATACCTTAGCTGTTTTTATGATCGGATTTGCATTAATGACCCCGCTTGGAACTTTTTTGTCCGACACCATTCCTGCATTGAGTAGCTGTTATAACGAAATAACCGCCATAGTAATCGGTGTTTTATTGCACATTTCTTCTACAATTATTTTTGAAAGTAGCGAAGGACATAAATTTTCCATTGCCAAAATATCGGTAATTATCTTAGGGGTTGTATTGGCACTTTTTTTGTAAAAACTAAGTCTTATTTGATCAATTAATTCCTTTTTTTTAGACTTGAATTTCAAGGCATATTTTGTACATTTATACTTATTAAAATAAATCCACAATATGGGACTTTTTTCAGCCTTAATGGGCAACGCAGGTACGGCTAGTTTAGAAAGCTTACAACAAGAATACGGAAAATTAATGGTTGAGGGGGAAGCGATAGAAATTGGATTCAAGCTTATTCGCGATACATTCATTTTCTCAAACAAACGGATTATTCTTGTTGAAAAACAAGGGATTACAGGAAGTAAAGTGGCTTACACCTCCATTCCATACAAAAGCATCACTCGATTTAGCATTGAGAGTGCCGGTACTTTTGATCTGGATGCCGAATTGAAGGTTTGGGTATCTAGCGAAGCAAACCCTAGTATTGTTAAACAATTCAACAAATCGGTTAACGTCTATGATGTTCAAAAAATCATCACCTTCCATACCTGTAAATAACCATGCACTTTATTAAAACTACAGAGCAGTCTTCAAATTACGAACATTTGGAACAAATGAGTGTTCACGATTTGCTTACGTATATCAATACCGAAGATAAAACGGTCCCCTTAGCAGTTGAAAAAGCACTATCCCAAATTGAGGCCTTAGCGCTTAAAATTGTAGAAAAGCTGAAAATAGGTGGTCGTTTGTTTTATATTGGAGCTGGAACCTCAGGTCGTTTGGGAATTGTTGATGCATCGGAATGTCCACCAACCTTTGGTGTTCCCCACGAGCTAGTCAATGGTATCATCGCTGGTGGCGATCAAGCCATACGACGGGCAGTTGAAAACGCCGAAGACAGTACAACCCAATGCTGGCTGGATCTGGAAGCCGAAGGAATTGGCCCTGATGATGTAGTGGTTGGCATTGCCGCTTCAGGAACAACACCTTATGTAATCTCGGGATTGGAAGCGTGTAACGCCAAAGGAATACTAACCGGCTGCATTACTTGTAATGCGGGGAGTCCGCTCGCTCTTGTTGCACAATATCCTGTAGTCGTAGTCGTCGGTCCCGAATTTGTGACCGGTAGCAGTCGGATGAAAGCAGGTACCGCACAAAAATTAGTATTAAATATGCTTTCCACAACCGCCATGATTCAATTGGGTCGTGTTAAAGGAAATAAAATGGTCGATATGCAATTAAGTAATGCCAAATTAGTAGACCGCGGCACTCGTATGATTATGGATGCCACCGGCGTAGATTATGAAACCGCCAATCAATTGCTTTTAACGCATGGCAGTGTGCGCAAAGCGGTGGAAGGGTTTAAATTATAAATTTTGAATTATAAATTTTAAATGTTGGAAGAGTTTAAATTGTGAACTAGAAAATAGAAGATGGAAAATAGAAAATAGAAGATAGAAATTTTGAATGATAAATAGTAGCGTAAAAATAAACAAGACTCCTAACGACTAATCACTAACGACTAATGACTTTCGACTAATGACTTACAACTAATCACTAATCACTAATCACTAGTCACTAGTCACTAATCACTAGTCACTAGTCACCAACAACTAATCTCTCCCACAGTTCCGGGACCACTTACTTTTCAAAATGAGTACAGACAAAGAAACTTTAGCTAAAGGCATTAAATATCTCTTCGGGTCGTTACCCTTGATGTTTATTGGACCCATTGTGATGTATAATGCTTTTATGAATAAACACACCCATTGGCATTATTTAGTATTGGTAATCGGTTGCCTATTTTGTATTACTGCCGTATTTTTAGCTTTTAAAGGGTTACAAACCATTATGAAAGCGCTATTTGATGGCAATCCTAAATAATATTTTAATTTGATTTAACAATCGAAATATCTAGCCCTGATTGAAGCGGCATCCCCGTAACAAGGTGAAGGGATACAGCGGAAAGCAGGATAAGCTTCAAAAAACTATGAAAAAAACAATTTTAGCAGCATTACTTCTTTTTTTGACCTACTCGTGCCAAAAAATGCCCGAATGCAATTGCACTGATTTTACGACCGGTTCGTTTGAATTTGTTCAAATCATTAATGGTAAAGCCGACACAACCCGTTTCGTTCGCACCAAAAACGAACAGATTGAAACCTACCACGGTCGAACCGACACCGCTAATGTACGTTGGGTCAACGATTGCGAACTTATTATTCAAAAAAAAAATCCACGAAACCGCAACGAGAAAAAAGCCATAAGCATGCGTATCGTAGAAACTATGGGTAATCAGTATATTATGGAATATTCCTTTGTAGGAGATATAAATAAACAAACGGGAACTGTAACAAAATTGGACTAACTTCCGTCTAACCTATTATAATAAACATAACATTAATCATGGAAGTTTTATTTACGACCGACGCGATAATCGCGCTATTAACCTTAACTTTTTTGGAAATAATTCTTGGGATTGACAATATTGTTTTTCTCTCGATCGTTTCTGGAAAACTCAAGCCTGCAGATCAACCGAAAGCGCGTCGAATTGGCCTCCTTTTAGCCATGTTGTTTCGTATCCTTTTATTGTTTGGCATCACATGGGTAATGAGTCTAAAAGAAAGTATTTACGACTTTGACTGGGGCTTTTTGTCGGGACATATTACGGGACAGAGTATCATTATTATTGTAGGTGGGTTATTCCTATTATATAAATCGGTAAGCGAAATTCACCATAAATTGGAAGGTGCCGAGGATGGTGAAAATGGAAAAGCTTCCAATTCGCTGTCAAATGCCATTATTCAAATCGCATTACTTAATATCGTATTTTCATTTGATAGTATTTTAACGGCAGTAGGTTTAATTAGTAGCGAACCGGCTCCAAAAGGATTTGGTGAAGCAGCACTTATTATTATGATTTTATCGGTAGTCATTTCGATTGTAATTATGATGATTTTTGCTAATCCGGTTTCTGTTTTTGTAAACAAACATCCTACTATTCAAATATTAGGACTATCTTTCTTAATCTTGATTGGCGTAATGCTCTTGGCGGAAGGATCTCATTTAGCTTCCTTCCGATTTTTTGGCAACAACGAAGTCCATAGTATTCCTAAAGGGTATTTGTACTTTTCGATTTTCTTTTCTTTGTTTGTTGAATTCTTAAACATGAAAATGAAAAAATCAAGTAAGCCTGTTCAATTACACAACAATACAATTCAGGGCGACACAGACGCTTCGTCTAAATAAATCGTGGACTTTTAACTTTGTTTTGAACGCTTAATAGTTTCAACTTTAAACGCATTGAAAAAAAACCTGCTTTAAATAAGCAGGTTTTTATTTATTCTAAAGCCAAGGTGATTTGTCCGTCATCATCCAATGCAGTTGGAATATCTGAATTAAAGTCCGATTCAACTTGCGCAGTAGGTATAGGCTCCGCTACCTCTTCTGGTTCTTCAAAATGCAAGGGATCAAGTAAATTTACTTGTTTTAATTTTTCAGCGGTTAGTTGATTTCCGAGAGCTTTAATGCCTTTTACTGCAATAAACTGCTCTAAATCGACCACTTGATTTTCCTTTTGTACACCCTTCACCTTAGCAAAAATTACTTCTGCCACGGGACGCCAATCGGTGGATACAATTTCCAATTGGGATTTTTCATGTTCAGAAATAAAAATTTCTTCTTTGTTTTCGTTTTCAACTAAGAAACGTTTCACAAAATAACGTTCTTTTTCGCCGTCAAAATAAATACATGAAATCGGCTTGTTTGGATTCCATTTTTCCAATACAATCATATCTTCGTCAAAGTGGGTAGATAACTCAGGGATTATCGTTTTTAATTTTCCACTTTGATTGATAAGTAGCAAACGATCGTTTGGTTTAAATTCGCCCAATAGTTCGCCCCTACCATCAACATTCAAACGCTGAACCGTATCGTCAAACCAAACTTTGCGTGGACGGAGTGTTGAAATTCCTTTTTCTTTGAGTTCAATTTTCTTAATTGGGTATTTACTCACGGTATTGCCTCGCGATGCCCTACCTTTAATCATAATTTCGGCAAAGTCGACATCCCACTTCAATTTTTTCACACTCCCCACTTGGCGTAACAATATAGTCACTGTTTCTGCTTCACCATTGGGATTTGCAGAAAAATAAAGCACCATACTACCCGGCTTTTCTTGGGTCAGATCATAAAACTTATCGCGGGTTACTCCACTCACATTAAAGCGTTTGATAAACGAAGCTCCGTTTTTCCCATCGCGATAAATCATATTGTAGATGGTGCGCTTGTCGTTTTTATCAAAAACTGCAACATGGATAATGTCTTTACCGATAAACTTTTTATCATCGACTTTGGCAATCATCATTTTTCCATCGCGCAAGAAAACAATCACATCATCAATATCCGAGCAATCGGCTACATACTCATCGCGTTTCAAACTAGTTCCAATGAATCCTTCTTCACGATTTACATACAATTTGGTATTGCGCAAAACAACCTTAGTTGCTTCAATGGTATCAAAGTTTCGTATTTCCGTTTGTCGCTCTCGCCCTTTTCCATACTTGTCTTTAATCGTTTGAAAAAATGCAATTGCATAGTCCGTAAGATGGTCCAAATCATGTTTGACTTGCTCCATTTCGGCTTCCAGTTTTGCAATGGCTTCATCGGCTTTATCCGAATCAAAACGAGTAATTCGAATCATCGGAATTTGCGTCAGCTTTTGCAAATCATCATCATGAATTTCCCTAAGAAAGTCTTTTTTAAACGGCTCAAAACGGGTATATAAATAGCGGTACAATGATTCACGATCCGAATACAACTTAAAGTCGATGTACATTTCCTCGCGAATAAAAATCTTCTCTAAAGTTGATAAATGCAATTTGTTTTCGAGTTCGTCCAATTGGATTTCCAACTCTCGCTTCAGTAAGTTCTTCGTTCGTTCGGTTGAAATGCGCAACATTTCTGAAACCCCCATAAAAATCGGATTGTTATCTACAATCACACATCCAAGCGGCGCAATAGATGTTTCACAAGCCGTGAACGCATACAAGGCATCAATGGTTTTATCGGGTGAAACTCCGGGAGGAAGATGAATTAAAATTTCAACCTCAGCCGCAGTATTGTCTTCTATTTTTTTGACTTTAATTTTTCCTTTCTCATTGGCTTTCAAAATACTATCGATCAGCGATGACGTATTGGTTGAAAACGGAATCTGAGTGATGACCAACGTCTGTTTGTCCAATTGAGCAATTTTGGCACGCACACGCACACGGCCACCGCGCATACCGTCATTATAATTGGACATATCGGCAATTCCTGCTGTAGGAAAATCAGGAAAAATTGTAAACGACTTTCCTTTCAATACTTTAATTGACGCATCGATGAGTTCGTTAAAATTGTGGGGAAGAATCTTTGTAGATAATCCCACCGCGATTCCTTCGGCACCTTGAGCAAGCAGTAACGGAAACTTTACCGGCAAGTGAATCGGTTCGTTTTTACGTCCGTCATAACTCAATTGCCAGTTGGTCACTTTGGGAGAGTACAGAATATCTTGGCCCAGTTTAGAAATACGCGCCTCTATATAGCGGGATGCAGCAGCACCATCGCCTGTGAGGATATTTCCCCAGTTTCCTTGCATATCGATAAGCAAGTCTTTTTGACCAATTTGCACAATAGCATCACCAATACTAGCATCGCCATGGGGATGATACTGCATGGTATGCCCTACGATGTTGGCTACTTTGTTATAGCGCCCATCATCCAACTCTTTCATTGAGTGCATAATTCTACGCTGCACGGGTTTAAATCCGTCCTCAATTGCAGGAACCGCTCGTTCAAGGATTACATACGAAGCATAATCTAAGAACCAATCCTTATACATACCCGTTACTTTGGTTATGGTATCTTCAGGATTTTCATTGTTTTCGTAAAAATGACTGCCCGATGCCGGACGAATTACATCATCAAAACCTTCTTCAGCAGGCTCCTGTGACGTATTCTCATTAAAATCATCTTGAGATCCCTCATCTTCGGGTACTATATCCTCTTCTTCGTCTTTCATATCAAAGTTTAAATTTTAAGGCTATACTTGTTTGATAATATAAAAACCCTAAACATTTTAATTCATTACCTCTCTAATTACTAACCACAAGTTACTAGTCACCGATCACTAATCACTAGTCACTAATCACTAATCACTAGTCACTAATCACTAATCACTAGTCACTAATCACTAATCACTATTAACCACATCCAATTCCACTTTCAAGTTATTGATAATAAAATCCTGGCGATTAGGTGTATTCTTACCCATATAGAATTCTAACAACGTTTCTATTGAGGTTGCTTTGTCCAGCATCACCGGATCAAGTCGAATATTATCCCCAATAAAATGCTTGAATTCATCAGGAGAGATCTCTCCCAACCCTTTAAATCGGGTGATTTCAGGTTTTGGCTTGAGCTTTTCTATGGCTGCAACGCGTTCTTCATCGCTGTAACAATAAATCGTTTCTTTTTTATTGCGCACCCGGAATAAAGGCGTTTGCAAAATAAATAAGTGGCCTTCTTTAATCAACTCGGGGAAAAATTGCAAAAAGAACGTAATCAACAGTAAGCGGATGTGCATTCCATCAACATCGGCATCGGTAGAAATCACGATGTTGTTGTACCGCAAACTATCATAATCTTCTTCAATATCTAAGGCCGCTTGCAACAAATTAAATTCTTCGTTTTCGTAAACAATTTTTTTAGACATGCCATACGAATTCAAAGGTTTTCCACGTAAACTAAAGACTGCTTGCGTATTTACGTCGCGACTTTTGGTAATCGACCCCGAAGCGGAATCCCCTTCGGTAATAAAGAGCGTACTATCTAAACAACGTTCGTTTTTCGAATCGGTCAAATGAATTCGACAATCGCGTAATTTTTTGTTGTGTAAACTCGCTTTTTTAGCGCGGTCACGTGCCAATTTACGAATACCCGATAACTCTTTCCGTTCGCGTTCGGCCTGTAAAATTTTCTTTAACAATGCTTCGGCCGTTTCTGGATTTTTATGCAAATAATTGTCCAGTTTGGTCGATACAAAGTCATTGATAAAGGTACGAATTGAGGGTCCATTCGGACCTATGTCAGTTGAACCTAACTTTGTTTTAGTTTGGGATTCAAATACCGGTTCTTCAACCTTTACAGAAACCGCGGCAACGATCGACTTGCGGATATCTGAAGCTTCAAAGTTTTTATTATAAAAATCGCGTATCGTTTTAACAACCGACTCCCGAAATGCATTCAAGTGGGTTCCTCCTTGGGTAGTATTTTGCCCATTTACAAAGGAATGGTACTCTTCAGAATATTGGGTTTTACTATGGGTTAAAGCAAACTCAATATCATCGCCCACTAAGTGAATAATCGGATAAACCGAATCTTCTTCGGTGATGGTTTCTTGCAATAAATCCTTTAACCCAAAATCAGAATAATATTTATCCCCATTAAAATAAATTGTTAAACCGGTATTGAGGTAACAGTAATTTTTCAACATACGCACCACATATTCATTGCGGTACTTGTAATTCTTGAAAATGGTTTCGTCAGCAACAAAAGATACTTTAGTTCCACGGCGTTTGGTCGATTCTTGAATAGGCTCATCAACTGTTAGATTACCTGCTGAAAATTCGGCTGCTTTTTGTTGGTTATCTCTTACCGATTCAACCCTAAAAAAGTTAGACAACGCATTTACCGCTTTGGTACCTACCCCATTTAAACCAACCGATTTTTTAAAGGCTTTGGAGTCATATTTTCCTCCGGTATTCATTTTAGAAACTACATCAACGACTTTTCCCAGTGGAATTCCACGTCCAAAATCGCGAACGGTTACCAATTTATCTTTAATGGTAACTTCAATGGTTTTACCGGTACCCATGACAAATTCGTCAATACAGTTATCGATTACCTCTTTGAGCAGTATGTAAATCCCATCATCGGGTGAAGAACCGTCACCCAACTTTCCGATATACATCCCCGGACGCATCCGAATGTGTTCTTTCCAGTCGAGCGAACGTATGTTATCCTCATTATATTGCACCTGATCAGCCATAATCCAAAACGTATCGATTTTTAGCTAATATAAGGTTTATGAGGTGTTTCTAAAAGAAGTAAAAAGGAAAGTTATCAAAAATGTTTTTGACAGTTTTTTGGAGAGTTTTATATGTTAAAAATCAATTTTAACGGTTGTTTTTTGCAAATTTTTTCAACTTTAAATTCAGTTCTTTCGGATTGAAGGGTTTGATAACATATTCATTAATTCCTACCTCCATAGCGCGTTCTAAATACCCAAAAGAAGCCGAAGCAGTAAATGCAATAATTGGAACCTCAGCATCGGTTTTACGAATAATCCGTGTCGCTTCATAGCCATCCATTACAGGCATCGACAAATCCATTAACACAATATCATATTTTCCTTTTTCATACATTTCTACCCCCATTAAACCATTTTCTGCAACAGTAACATGCACACCCCAATGGCTCATGATTTTATCGGCAATTTTAATATTGATTTTATTATCTTCTACCAGCAATATATTGAGTCCATTTAACATGACTTCACTTTGCAAATCATCAGAATAGGATGACGGTTTAGAATGTGCATCAATCGGCAAACTGAGGGTGAAATAAAAATTTGTACCAACGCCCAATGTGCTTTCAAAAGCAATATCTGAATCAAACAAATGCAACAACCGTTTCGTAATAACGAGTCCGAGTCCAGTTCCACCAAATTGACGCGAAGTTCGGGTTTCAGCCTGCGTAAATTTTTCAAAAATTGAGGTAAACTGCGCTTTATCAATTCCGATTCCGGTATCGATAACCTCTACTTTAAAGGTAGAAATACCTGCAGTGACATCCAATTGTGACAATCGAATTGTAATGGTTCCGTTTTGAGTAAACTTAATCGCATTAGAAACCAAATTCGTGATAATTTGATTGAGACGAAGGGGGTCACTAACCAAATTTGTGACAAAATCATCCTCGATTTCTAAGCTGATTGAATTTAAATTTTCATTAGCACGAGCATGCAGCGCACGCATTATTTGTTGGACTAAATTTTTAAAATCAAATGCAGTTTTTTCGAGTTCGATTTTACCTGCTTCAATTTTGTTAAAATCCAAAATATCATTAATCAATAAGAAAAGATTTTGCGCTGAAAGCTTCAAAACCTGAATGTTTTCTCGATAACTTTCAAGAACATCTTCTTTTTCCATGATATAAACGAGGCCGATAATCGCATTTAACGGAGTACGGATTTCATGACTCATAATCGATAGAAATTCCGACTTCGCTTCATTGGCATTTACAGCGTCAATTCGCGCCTGATTGAGTTGCACTTGGTATTCGTGTTTGACTTCAATCTCGCGGTTGAGTATATGAATTAAATTAAGCAAATTGGCCTCCCCTTCTAGTGGTTTACTTTCGCCATTTAATTGCTGAATCAACTCAATCAAATGGGCTTCAAATACTTGTTTTTTGGCCAACTCATCTTTCAAACGGGCATTAACCTCCGAATATTCTTGCTCGTTTAATAAGGTAGATTGCTCAAAAAGTTCAGCATCCTTTTCATAGTTCATGTACGTTTGATTGATAGCCGTGATAAAGGCTTCCAATTGGGTATTTTTGGCAAGTTCATTTACAGATAAGTATTTATCAATCTGTCGGCTTAAATGGCGGTGGAGCACTATTTTATTCATATTTTTTTACGCTTCGTACATCGTTGCAATGGTCATGGTTTGATTGTATAATTCACAACCTAATTGCTGTTTATTTGGGGATATTTCACCATAGGAATAAAAACCAAACAATACCGTTTCTTTCCCAAATGTATTTTTAATAAATTCTAATTCTTCGGTAACGCGTTCTGCTAAAACAATACGCCTTCCAACACAACTCACTAAAAAAGCGATTTGCGGTTGGTTGGGTAACAATTGGCGAATCGTGGTTGCGGCATCGGCAGCAGCATCAATCAACCGATCCATATTACCCCGCATCAAACGCACATGAGATCCAATAGGAATATTTCCAGCAAACGTCATTGACTTTTGAGTCTCATCAATTGATAGAATTGTACGAACAACCGGAGCTGAATTAGGTGTTTCTTTCATCGATAATGGAAAATACAACGCAGAACCCGGAAGTTCATTGGCATATTTACCCAAATATTCTTTATATAAGTCTAAGGCATAACGTTCACCGATCTTGAACAATACATTGTTTTCTGAAGCGGTTACTTCGCGTTCGGGACCAAAATCAGCCCATCCTCCCTCTGATGCAAAACCAAATTCAATGGCATCGCCATAAAAACCAATAGCTACAATTTTTCCTGGAGTTGCATCGGCATTGCAACCCACTACGGTTTTTTCAAAACGATATTCATCTCCTGCTAGACCTCCAAAAAAGGGAATTTTCCATTGGGTTTGCTGACCTAACTCATGGATAAGTTCAGAACCGTTAACATGAGTACCTTCAGAGAGAATCATGATGGCTTTTAAATCGGGAGCAGCCAATTCGGCTTGGACTTTTTTACCTAACTCATAGATTGCGTCACCATCTAAGACATCATAAACAACCGACTTTAATTTGGTTTTTTCAAATTGGATTGCGGTGACCACTATTTCTTCTTCAATGGCCACTTGATTTGAAATTTGTCCTGAAGAAGAGCATAATACAATTAAAGCATTGGGATACAATTTTTTTATTTGATTATACGGACGTAATTCATCCAATAGCGTTCGTTGACCAAAGGCAAGTACCAATTGGGCTTTATCTGATGAAAAAAGGGAATTCTCCTGCACATTTTTTACAGCAAGCCCTTTATCGAGCAGTAGTTGTTGTGTTTTCATCATGAGAAGGTCATTAGTTATTTCCTAAATATATAAAAAAAATAAATACAACACATAATTCCTTATTAATTTCTCGAATTTACGATTCGAATCCTCACCCATAAAATGTGCTTTTGTAACCCTATTTTGATTAACGTGCAACTTTTAAATCAAAAAGCAACGAAATTTAGCCCATGGAACTATTTTTATCTTTTGTTGAATCCATTGAATTTAAAATAAAAAAACACGGCATTCCACCGTGTTTCCTGAAGTTTAGTTTTATGTTTTTATTATACGTTAAAACGGAAGTGCATCACATCACCATCTTTTACAATGTATTCTTTTCCTTCTACGCGTAATTTACCGGCTTCTTTCACTTTGGCTTCTGAACCAAAAGCTACATAATCATCATAAGCAATAACTTCAGCTCGAATAAACCCTTTTTCAAAGTCGGTGTGAATAACACCTGCTGCTTTGGGAGCCGTATCGCCTACATGTATGGTCCAAGCGCGCACTTCTTTAACACCTGCGGTAAAATACGTTTGCAAATTCAACAAGGTGTAAGCCGCACGAATTAACTTTGAAACACCCGGTTCGGTCAAGCCCATATCTTCTAAGAAAAGCTGACGTTCTTCATAGGTTTCTAGTTCGGTAATATCGGCTTCTGTAGCTACAGCCAAAACAATTACCTCGGCATCTTCTGACCGCACCAATTCACGTACTTGATCTACATATTGATTTCCAGTTGCCGCTGCAGTTTCATCCACATTACATACATACAAAACCGGTTTGGTAGTAATTAATTGAAACGCTTCCAATAAATCGGCTTCATCTTGGTTTTGTGCTACTACGGTCCGTGCCGACTTGCCTTGCAATAATAAATCCCGAATTTGGTTTAACAAGGATTGCTCTAAAAGGGCTTCTTTTATTCCGGCTTTGGCGGTGCGATTTACTTTCTCTAATCGTTTTTCAACCGTTTCAAGGTCTTTTAATTGCAACTCAATATCAATAGTTTCTTTATCGCGAATCGGATTAACGTTTCCATCAACATGGACAATATTATCGTTATCAAAACAACGGAGCACATGAATAATCGCATTACATTCACGAATATTGGCTAAAAATTGATTCCCTAGTCCTTCCCCTTTACTAGCCCCCTTTACCAATCCGGCGATATCTACGATTTCTACAGTTGCAGGTAAAACACGCTCGGGGTTCACTAATTCTTCCAACTTTTCTAAACGGGGATCGGGTACGTTAACAACCCCAATATTGGGTTCAATTGTACAAAATGGGAAGTTTGCACTTTGTGCTTTCGCATTTGACAAACAATTAAACAACGTTGATTTTCCAACATTGGGCAACCCTACTATTCCTGCTTTCATGTAAATTGATTTTTAAGTGGGCAAATATAACGCATTCAACCCATTTACAAAACAGCCTTTTAGGGTTCGTCTTCAATACTGTTAATTATTTCAGCTTCTTCTGGTGTTGGCGTTAAACCCGATACATTCCAATAATCGGTTAAAATTTTATCTTTTAAGTTAAATAAGGCCTTGTCTTTGAACACTTCGCTTTCATTAAACGAAAACTCTTTTTGACTAAAACCGGTAGTTACAAAATAATTACGCACCTCTATTTCAGTTCGGCTATCTTTTTTATCAACGCGCTCAAATCCAATTTCCTCTCGCGACGAAACCAAATAATACTCTTGATCCCCAACATATCGATAGATGTTTTTAAAATTGGACTTGTACTTGTTTTTAGTTCCTACGGTTGTTTTCTCATTGGCATTAGCGACTGAATTGGGCGTTAACGAAGAACGCACCTCAAGAATTACCTTTTTCTTTTTATCATAGATAATCGTGTAATCATCTTTAAATCCTTTTACTGGATCTAGTGGATTGATAACCATACAATAGTAATTATCGTTTTGGGTATACGACTTGATTAAAAAATCATAATCTTTTCGAGCACGCGCTTCCAATAAAGGTTCGAGGTATTTAAAATTGTAGTAATTTAGCATGATATTATTTAAATCATAGCCCAACAAATCATAAGGAACAGCAGCATCTAAAAGACCAACCGAACGGTTTTGCTCAACGAGAATAGCGTTTTTAAAATCCTGTTTTTTGCCAGAAATTTGAAAATTTAATAATCCATCATTATAAAAAACATAATTTCCATTGCGTTTAAAAAATTCACGCGAGTACACCTTCAATCGACAGGGTGTCGTTAATTTATTAATGGAGTTTTCTATTAAATTCTTAAGTATTTTTTGCGGATGTTGCTTTGTAATGATAATTTCATCCAATGTATTTACGGCACTTTTCAATAAAATTACATTTTCTTTATCCTTTAATGCTGTCGAACGAAGAGTTTGCGATTGGTATGCGGTATGGGTAATCTGAATACTCGAGATACCATTTAATATAACTATTACTTTACCATCTGCATTACTTAGATGATTTTGTTTTGTTCGGAGCACAGTGACCGTAACATCCCCAATGGGTGCGAGCGTTTCTGCATCTTTAAATACTAATTGCAATTCACTTTGCTGCGCATGTACAGTAAAGCAAGAAAAAACCAATAAAACGTGAAGTAATCGTCGCATTAGACTAGGGCTTTGAAACAAATTTACAAAAATATGGGGACAACTGTACTACAGATTCAAAACCCTGAAAAAAAAGCACTTAGAAAATCCAAAGTGCTTGTTTTATTTATTCGTTATGTAAAAACGCTTGGCGGTTCAACAACGTTTCCTCACTTTCAATGTGATTATCATCGGGCACACAACAGTCTACTGGACAAACCGCTGCGCATTGGGGTTCTTCATGAAACCCTTTACATTCGGTACATTTACCCGGAACGATGTAATATAAATCATCCGAAATTGGCTTTTGAGGTGCATCGGCATCGATTGCAGTACCGTCGGGTAAAATAATATTTCCGCGGAGTTTCGTTCCATCTTTATAACGCCAATCGTCAGCGCCTTCATAAATTGCGGTATTTGGACATTCTGGCTCACAAGCGCCACAATTAATACATTCGTCAGTTATAATGATTGCCATAGCGAAATTTGTTATTTTTGAGCAAATTTACAATCAATACCCTTCATACACAAGTAACCTATGGTACAAATCGATAAAAAATCGGCTTTCCTTCAATTAGGACGCTTTTTAGCCCAATTCGGTTCCGAAAATCCAACAAAAAATCCGAACGTTTTATTCAATGATTTGTTCTATGATCGCATGCTTGCTCAAATTGAAACCGCACAAAATTACAACGGCTGGTTTACACCCGATCAAATACGCTTTGCACTTCAGTCTTGGGCGGAAGCACTCACCGAATCCAATTTAACACAATGGTTAAACAACACTTCATTTTTGAATACTACGCCTAAAAAAGTTGGATTGGTCTTGGCGGGTAATATTCCTTTGGTCGGTTTTCATGATGTACTATGTGTATTGGTATCGGGTCATAAAGCCCTAATTAAAACATCTTCCAATGATCAAAAATTATTGCCTTTTTTAATGGAGTATCTAATTTGTGTTGAACCGGCCTTAAAAGATGCGGTAACTTTTTCCGAAGGAAAACTCGACGGATTTGATGCAGTAATCGCTACAGGCAGTAATAATACCGCGCGCTATTTTGACTATTACTTTAAAGACAAACCGTCAATCATTCGAAAAAATAGAAATTCGGTTGCTATTTTAAACGGTCAGGAATCAAAAGAAGACTTAATCCTTTTAGGAGAGGATATATTTCGCTACTTTGGGTTGGGTTGCCGCAACGTTTCCAAACTTTTTGTTCCCGAAGGATATAATTTTGAAGCTTTTTTTGAAGCAATGTATACCTATCATGATTGCATTCACTATGATAAATATGCCAACAACTACGACTACAATAAAGCGGTATTCTTGATGAGTTTATTTAAAATTTTGGACAATGGCTTTATGACAATAAAAGAAGATACCGGCTATGCATCACCCATTTCGTCGGTATTTTATGAATACTACAGCGACTTAAACACGTTGCAGAACCGATTGCAAGACGATGCTGAAAACCTCCAATGTATTGTTTCCAATGCTTTGACACCCAACAGCATTCCCTTTGGAAAAACCCAACGACCTGACTTATGGGATTATGCCGATCATGTGAATACGTTAGAATTTTTAAATGCTTTGTAAGTTAACGTAAACGAAATCGTTTTTGTTAATAATTTCTATACGAATCAATGGACGTTCGTTAGCATAGTTTTAAGGGATTGCTGAAATTTGCAAACCAATTCATTCACCACTTATAATATCGCTTTGGTATGAAAAAACATAATTACAGTGCGGGCCCTTGTATTCTTCCACAAGAAGTATTTGAGCAATCGGCCCAAGCCATCTTGGATTTTAACCATTCGGGATTATCGATTTTGGAGATTTCGCACCGTGGCAAGGATTTTATTGCCGTAATGGAAGAAGCCCGTGCTTTGGTGCTTGAACTTTTAGGTTTGGAAGGCAAAGGTTATCGCGTTTTGTTTCTTCAAGGGGGAGCGAGTATGGAATTTTTGCGGATCCCATACAACTTTATGAAGGTCGATGGAAAAGCGGCATATCTCGAAACCGGTACATGGGCTTCCAATGCCATTAAAGAGGCACAATTATTTGGCGAAACTGTTGTAGTAGCTTCTTCAAAAGATAGGAATTTTAATTATATACCCAAAAATTATTCCCTGCCTTCAGATGCAAATTATTTTCATTGCACCAGTAACAACACCATTTTTGGCACGCAAATGAAAGACTTTCCCAATACGGAAGTTCCTATGGTTTGCGATATGAGTTCGGATATTTTTTCGCGTACCCTTGACTTCTCAAAATTTGCCCTTATTTATGCAGGTGCGCAAAAAAACATGGGACCGGCCGGTACAACCCTTGTGGTGATTAAGGAAGAATTATTGGGTAAAACCGGTCGTACGCTGCCGAGCATGATGGATTATCAAAAGCAGATCAAAGCCGATAGTATGTACAATACTCCGGCTGTTTTTCCTATTTATGCTTCCCTTCTTACATTAAGATGGTTGAAAAAGCTAGGCGGTATAGCGGCTATTGAAAAAATCAATGCAGCCAAAGCCTTACTTTTATATCAAGAAATTGACCGAAACCCTTTGTTTGTAGGCACTGCTGAGGCAGAAGATCGAAGTGTGATGAATGCAACTTTCGTATTAAAAAACCACACACACGCAGCACAATTTGATGCCCTATGGAAAGCGGCAGGAATTTCGGGATTAAACGGGCACCGTTCGGTAGGTGGCTATCGCGCATCGATGTACAATGCCCTTCCACTTGAAAGCGTTCAAGTATTAGTTCAAGCCATGCAAGAATTAGAACGTGTGTTGTAAATTAAAATCTAACCACGCGTAAGGAAGAAGGTTGAAAATAAAAAATCGAAAAAGCGCTTTAAATAGAAAAGAAATGAAAGTATTAGCAAATGACGGTATTTCCAAAAGTGGAATTGCAGCTTTAGAAAAAGGAGGTTATGAGGTTATAACGACCAAAGTAGCACAAGAGCAAGTGGCCAATTTTATCAATGAAAAAGGAATTGAAATAGTTTTAGTGCGCAGTGCGACCAAAATTCGGAAAGACATCATCGATGCCTGTCCCGGACTCAAAGTTATTGGCCGTGGGGGTGTTGGCATGGACAATATTGATGTCGAATATGCACGAAGCAAAGGTATTCACATAATTAATACTCCGGCTTCTTCTACTGAAAGTGTGGCCGAATTGGTGTTTGCTCATTTGTTTACTGGTGTACGTTTTTTGCAAGATGCCAATAGAAACATGCCTTTAGAGGGTGACTCCAACTTTAATGGGTTAAAAAAAGCCTATGCCAATGGAACCGAGCTTCGCGGAAAAACTTTAGGCATTATTGGGTTTGGACGAATTGGGCAAGCGGTTGCAAAAATTGCATTAGGTTTGGGTATGCGAGTCATTGCTACCGATAGCTATATTGAAAAAGCATCGATTCGGGTCAATTTTTTTAATGGCCAATTTATGGATATTGAAATCATAACCGAGCCTCTAGCCCATGTATTTCAGCATGCTGATTTCATAACGCTGCATGTGCCAGCGCAAGAAAAATATATAATTGATACCGAAGAACTAGCCCTGATGAAAGATGGAGCCGGAATCGTAAATTGTGCGCGAGGGGGCGTAATTAATGAAGTAGCATTGGTTGAAGCGCTGGATCAAGAGAAAATTGCTTTTGCAGGTTTGGATGTGTTTGAAAATGAACCGCAACCTGAAATTCAAATCCTGATGCATCCAAAGATTTCATTGACACCCCATATTGGAGCAGCGACAAGGGAAGCACAAGATCGAATAGGAACCGAATTGGCAGAACAGATTATCGGACATTTCGAAAAAAAATAAAATGATTAAGCACCTAAAAAGGTGCTTTTTTTATGTTAAATCGGTTAAAAAGTAAAGGGATTTAATAAAATTGCTTACCTTTATTATATGAAAAACGGATGGATAGTTGTTGGTTTTATAGTATTGTTTTGGGCTTGTTCGGGCACTAAGAAAACTATAGCGACCTCGCGTCTTACTGCCGAAAGCAAGCAAGACACCGTTCGTATTGCTAATGATTCACTCGCGTATGAAGTAGTGATTATCGAACCTGGATTTAATTCTTGGCTAAATGGAACAGCACGCGGTCGCGGGTATTATTCTGAACAATTTTTGGAAAACAGAAATCGTATTTGGGTTCAAGAATGGAACCGAAGAGTTTTACAACCCCAACAATTCAACCCCAATTGGTATGAAATGCAAATTAATTATGACCCAACCCTACATTACGGATATGAGGTCAATTATTTGATTTACAATTATTTCATCTATTTTCAACTTCACTACAAGGAACGATTAGGTTTTTTTGATGTCCGTCCGTAATTCATTACTTTTGTACCGGTATGGGAAATTTTAAAGAACGTTATGCGATCACTTCAAACTGGCAATATGGGGTCATTATCATTGTTTTTGCCCTTACCGGATCTACATCGGCATTTGTTGCGAAGCCTATTTTGGCGTTTTTAGGAATTACCAAAACGACTTACGCGAGCTGGATCTATTGGATGCTTTACGTTATACTTATCTTTCCAGTTTATCAGATCATTTTGCTTTCTTTTGGCTTTCTTTTCGGGCAATTTAAATTCTTTTGGTTGTTTGAAAAAAATATGCTGCGCACTTTAAAATTAGGATTTATTGTCGATTTTTTCGTAAAAAAATAAGGAACCGAAGTCCCTTTATTGGTATGTTCTTGATTCAAATTAAAAGAGTCTAGCGCTTCTCTAATTCAATCTTACACTTTAAGCATTAGTTTATAAATTCGATCGAATCGACTTCAATAGAAAAAGGGCCTTCTTTTTTTTCAGTGGTAATAATTCCTAAACGAACAATGTTTTTAAGTGTAGATTGGGGTAACTTTTCACCCGTGGGCTCCCCAATTTGATATTCTTTAAAATCGCTAAAATAAATAACGACCTCTTCCCAAGTGTTGTCTTTTTTTCTTGAGAAATCGCCTTTAAAGTAGGGATACGTCCAATTTCTACTCGCTTCTAATGTAAATGCAAATTGCTGATTAGTGGCTTTGAAACGTATCTTTACCCCTTTGTATCCGGATAAATCATACGCATTAAATTTCGTTTTTACAGAAGCAAATCCGCCATAATTCGCCAACGAAATCGAACCGGATAACCTCATTGCATTATCGTTGTATTCAAGCTTAGATTGAGTAACACCACCCATTATGCGGTCTGAAATCATAATCCAATCGCTTGTTTTGTTGGGGGATGAACCAAAATCAAACACCAAATGGGTTCCGCTTGGGTTGAGTAAAGACGTAAATAGCAGTAAAAAGGCACTAATTTTCATAATATAAAGCGGTCAATGATTGTATAGAAACTATTTACACTCGCCTAATAAGCGAAAGAAATCATCTCGGTACTCTTTTTTCTCAAAAATACCACCATACTGTAAAGTCGAAGTAAAACTAGTTTCGTCTTTGATTCCGCGACTTGAAACGCACAAATGCTTTGCTTCCATAACGACCATGACATCGTCGGTATCTAACACCTCTTTTAGTTCATTAAATACTTGCATTACCATGCGCTCTTGCACTTGTGGACGGCGGGCGAAATAGTCAACAATACGGTTGAGTTTGGATAAACCGATTACTTTTCCATTGGAAACATAACCAATGTGGGCTTTCCCAATTATGGGCAAAAAATGATGCTCACATGTAGAATTGAAATTGATATTGGCCTCTACCAACATTTTGTCATAATGGTACGAGTTATCAAAAACAGAGATTTTCGGCTTATTATCGGGGTGTAACCCAGAAAAAATTTCTTTTACAAACATTTTAGCCACCCGATGGGGTGTACCGCGAAGACTATCGTCAGTAAGGTCTAAACCCAAAGCCTCCATAATTTGTTCAAAATGGTGTTCAATTACCGTCATCTTTTCGGCATCCGTTTTGGCAAAGGCATCCGGACGTAAAGGAGTGTCGGCAGCGGTCATTTGGTGGTCATCACCAAGGATTTCAAAAAGTTGTTTTTCTGTGACGGTGCTCATAATTGTATTTTTGTTTAACAAATATACATAACAATTAAACAAAAAGTGGTTTTTAACGAATATTTAATAGCTGTACATAAATGAAGTTTGCCATTTCAAACTTGCAATTTTCCCGTTTTTCTTTGTTTCTTTGTAAAAAATGCGACCTATGATAACGGCCAAAAACATTCAAAAACATTACGACCAGCTTCATGTTTTAAAAGGAGTAGATTTGGACATCCAAAAGGGTGAAATTGTTGCTATTGTTGGCGCTTCAGGGGCAGGCAAAACAACGCTACTTCAACTATTAGGCACGCTGGATCGCGTCGATAAAGGAACTACTGCATTACAAATTGATGGAGTTAATGTTTTGGATTTAAACGATCATAAGTTGTCATTGTTTCGCAACCAAAAACTGGGTTTTATTTTTCAATTTCATCAACTCTTACCTGAATTTACTGCCTTGGAAAATGTTTGTATTCCTGCTTTTATTGCAGGCAAATCAAAAACAGAAGCCGAAACAATAGCTAAACAGCACCTCACGTATTTGGGTTTGAGCGAACGATTGCATCATAAACCTTCTGAGTTATCGGGGGGCGAGCAGCAGCGCGTAGCGGTTGCACGGGCACTAATCAATAACCCAGCCGTAATTTTTGCCGACGAACCTTCAGGAAATCTCGATACGGCAGCGGCAGAAAATTTACACCAATTGTTTTTCAAATTACGGGATGAATATGGGCAAACATTTGTTATTGTTACCCATAATGAAGAATTGGCCAATAAAGCCGACCGAAAATTGGTGATGATCGACGGTAAAATCGCTTAACAATGGTACTCATCCTGTTATCTTGGCTATATATTGCTTGGACAATCCACCTTTGGGGAATTGCAGGAAACCAAATCCTTCGCTTATCGACCAAACTACCCATAGTTCAAACTACTACAGGCTTTGCATTGGTCACTTTTTTTGCGGCTGTGTGGTCGATTTTCGGCCGCATACATTGGGAGTTTCACGCCGTGCTATTCCTCACCAATCTATTTTTTATGGGTTGGTATAAATCGGACTGGATCGATGATTTACACGCAACCAAAAAACGATTTATTTCCTTGCCGTTGTTTTTAAAACTATACCTGTTTGGAATGGCGTTATTAATTTTAGCGCAATGCGCAGCTGCTCCTTATGTTATTGACAACGAATCGTATTACATCCAAAACATCAAATGGCTTAATGCCTATGGTATGGTTAAAGGGCTGATTAATTTGCACTTTTTTTTGGGGCAACTGAGCGGTTGGCATATAACCCAAAGCGCGTTGAATTTTTCCTTTCTATATGACCGCTATAACGATTTAAGTGGATTGTTTTTACTCTATGGGATTGGCTTTGCCACGCAACAAATCAACCACTATTTTACTACCAAAAAACGTCATGCATTGGTGGTTGGGTTGTTTCCAATTACCGGAATTTTACTATTTCAATTCATTAGTGCACCTTCACCCGACATTGTCGTTTATGTGCTTACGTTTGTAATATTTTATTTGTTTATCGAAGAATATTCTAATCCGAGTCGTGCAACTTTTGTACAGCTCACACTGCTCGTATTGTTTACTTTGTTTATTAAAAATACGGCGATGACTTTGGCATTACTCCCAATCTATTGGTTTATTGTCCATTATCAATCGCTAAAACAAGTTTTCCCAAAGGTATTCCTCTTGTGTACGCTTACTTTAGGACTTTTTGTTGTTAAAAATTTAATCATTTGTGGAGTCCCTGTTTTTCCATCCAAACTGTTTTCTGGTGCCTATTTTGACTATTCGTTACCCGTTGAAATTGAGCATTTTTATTACGAAGAATTAAAAAAATATGGCTATTTCTTGACCACAGCAGACTATGATTCCTATTCCAAATGGGACTTGTTTGTTCGATGGCTTCAACTGCCAAAATTGAATGGATTGTTTAACATAATGGGGGTTGTTATCCTTTTTGCTACTCCTTTTTTGATTTTTAAAATTAAAGAAAATGCCTTCCGTGTTATTTACTTTATTTTGGTGATTCAAATGGTGCTTCTTTTTGCCACCTCGCCCCAATACCGTTTCTTTCTCAATGGGATACTTTTTTTGGGATGTCTTTGGGTAAGTGTTTTGATTTATCAACGCAGAACGGTTTATTCGCTTCTAATTTTAAGCAGCATTCCTATACTTTTAATTGTCTTTTTGCCCGTCAATTTAAATCGATTTTCCAATTATAAATTTATGATGGAACTCAGTCAGTTCCAATCGGAAAATATTGTTTTCCCCCATGCCAATTCAAAATACTCGCTCGAATTTGAAAAAAAACACGAAGGAAATCTTGAGTACTTTAGTCCGAAGAACTCCACTTTTTTCTGGGGTACATTCAACGGCCCCTTACCTACAGTTAACAAAGACCAAATCAACTATTTCAAAACCTATTTCCATTTGATTCCACAACAACGGACTGCACATATCAAAGACGGATTCTATTCCAAACACCTTACCGATGACAAGCAACGAACTCCGTGATTTTTTAAACGAAAAAGTAGAATTGTATAATCGACCCGACTTTATCGAATCGGATCCAATTCAAATTCCGCATCTGTTTACCCAAAAAGAAGATATTGAAATTGCAGGATTTCTAACGGCCATCATCGCATGGGGCAATCGAAAAATGATTATTAAGTCGGCCCATAGGATCATGCAACTCCTGGGAGATTCACCTTATGACTTTGTGATGTCGCATCAGAACCACCATTTGGAATCATTGGACGGATTTGTACACCGCACGTTTAATTCGACTGATTTACGAACTTTTATAATGGGTTTACGCCATATTTATAGGGAGCACGGCGGACTCGAAGCTGTGTTTACAAAATACCAGGAAACCAACACTATGCAACCGGCTATTAGTACGTTTAAAAAACTTTTTTTTGCAATCGAACACAAGGAACGTTCCCAAAAACATGTATCAGATCCCTTAAATAATTCCGCAGCCAAACGGATTAATATGTACCTGCGTTGGATGGTACGGCAGGATAAAAAAGGGGTCGACCTTGGTCTATGGAACGACATTCCTATGGGTGCCCTATCCTGCCCACTTGACGTACATTCTGGAAATGTAGCACGTAAATTGGGACTACTTTTGCGTAAACAAAACGATGCCAAAGCACTTCTGGAATTGGACACTGCCCTACGAGCATTGGCCCCCCACGACCCTGTAAAGTATGATTTTGCACTATTTGGGTTGGGCGTGTTTGAGGGGTTTTAATGGAAATGCGATAACTTTTATTGGTTTTCGAAGCGTTGCATTCGAACTAAAATTGTTACTTTTGTTTTTGAAATCTACAAGAAAAGCGCACCTATGCTGATAATTGGAATTGCAGGCGGAACCGGTTCCGGAAAAACTACAGTCGTACACCAAATTATGAACGAACTTCCCCAAACGGAGGTGGGTATCCTTTCGCAAGATTCCTATTACAAACACAATCCCCATTTGAGTTTTGAAGAACGTTGTATGATTAATTTTGATCATCCGCGTGCGATTGACTTCGATTTATTGGTACAGCATTTAAAAGACTTAAAAGAAGGTAAAACCATTGAACAGCCTGTCTATTCATTTGTAACCCATAACCGTACCGATGACACCATCATTACACATCCGCGGAAAGTGATGCTCGTGGAGGGAATTTTAATCTTTAATAGTCCCGATTTACGCGATCTATTTGATGTAAAAGTTTTTGTTCACGCTGATTCAGACGAGCGTTTAATTCGGAGGTTAAAACGGGATATTTCTGAACGTGGTCGCGATATGGAAGAAGTTTTAAACCGCTACCAATCGACGTTAAAACCCATGCACCAACAGTTTATAGAACCCACCAAAGCATTTGCCGATATTATTATTCCGAATGACAAATACAATACAGTAGCTATTGATGTGGTTCGTGCTGTGATTAACCAACGAATTGCTTAACCATGAGAACTTGGTATCAAAACCTTATTTCGGATTATCCTTTCCTAAAAATCTTAGGGAGCCGTTATACTTTGGTTTTGATTTTCTTCTGTGTATGGTTGCTGTTTTTGGATAACTATTCTTTTTTTGATCACCGTATTCTCGATAGCGAAATAAACGAATTGGAAGCCAATAGAGAATATTACCAACAGGAAATTACTAAAGACGAAAAAAGCATTAAAGAAATGAATTACCCCGGTCATATTGAACGGTATGGGCGTGAAAAATATTACATGAAGCGCGACAGCGAAGATATCTACATCATTGAGTACGAAGAAGAACGTCGAAAAGATAGTGCGGAAGCAGAACAATAATCCATTTTTAGTCCGCTTTCACTGTTTTTAAATATTCCGTAGCCCTAAGGGCCAAATTAAAAATTAGAATACAAATTTAAACATAGGAATTCGTGAGTCAAAACAACCTTTTTTCCAACTTTAAAGCCCTACACTCAAAGCAATGGAAACAACAGATTCAGTTCGAACTCAAAGGTGCCGATTACAACGACACCTTGGTTTGGGAAAGTCCTGAAGGTATTAAAGTAAAGCCGTTTTATCATCGAGACGAAACAGGAACATCTCTTGGTTATTCATCCAAAACAGATGGGTTTCATATTACCCAAGCTATATTTGTTCACGATGTGGCCAAATCCAATGCACGTGCCCTTGATGCACTCAATCGCGGTGCCGAGGCTATTCGTTTTACGCTTGAAAACGAGCAAATTAACATAACGGCTTTAATGGCCGGATTGCCGTTGGGTGGAACGACCTATTTTTTTCACCTACCCTTCTTTGCTACCGATTATATTGACCAAATCAACGCGTATGCTGCACAAAATCAAGCGCGTTTTATCCTACAAGTTGATCCTATTGGTCAGTTGTGTAAAGACGGAAATTGGTTTGAAAATCTTGAATCTGATATTGAAAAACTAAATAGGCTTTCGCAAACGGTTGACGTTCCTTATCTAGCAATTAATAGTAGTCTGTATCAAAATGCGGGAGCCAACATAATACAGCAATTGGCCTATACTCTAGCCCATGCTAACGAATACTTTAACCGGATAAATCCGCATACGATTCCAATTACTATAGAAGTTGCGGTGGGTTCAAATTACTTCTTTGAAATTGCCAAACTACGCGCCATGCGTTGGTTGTTTGAAACATTAGCTAACGAATACCAATTCAATCCTAATATTACAATTATTGCCATACCTAGTCGTCGTAACAAAACCTTGTATGATTACAATGTGAACATGTTGCGTACCACTACAGAATGTATGAGTGCGGTATTGGGTGGTGCTGATTTTATAACCAATTTACCGTATGATGCTTTGTATCATAAAGACAACGAATTTGGCGATCGAATTGCGCGTAATCAGTTGTTGATTTTAAAGCATGAAAGTTATTTTGACACGGTTCACAATCCTGCTGATGGTGCATATTATATTGAAACGCTAACCCAACAAATGGCTGAAAAAGCGCTCGTTTTATTTAAAGATATAGAAGCCAACGGTGGCTTAATCACGCAATTGATAGAGGGGACAATTCAACGAAAAATTAATGAAAGTGCTCAGAAAGAACAAGCTGCTTTTGATAATGGAAAGGAGATTTTACTAGGCACGAATAAATATCCGAATAAAAACGACCGGATGAAAGACGATTTGGAATTATATCCTTTCGTGAAACAAAATCCACGAAAAACCTTAATTGTCCCAATTATTGAAAAACGTTTGGCAGAAAAAATTGAACAAGAACGTTTAGCTTCAGAAGAATAGTGATGAGAAAAAATATACAACAACTCGAGTTAGCCCCTACTAAATCGAATTCAAGAACAAATGATTCCATCAGCACCTTTACTACAGCTGAAGGTATTGAAATCCAATCATCTTATGAAGCAGCTGCTATTGAAGGATTGGAACACCTTGATTTTGGGGCTGGATTTGCACCTAATTTACGTGGACCTTACGCCACGATGTATGTACGCCGACCCTGGACGATTCGTCAATATGCCGGATTCTCGACGGCCGAAGAAAGTAATGCCTTTTACCGTCGAAACCTTGCTGCGGGACAGAAAGGATTATCGGTTGCCTTTGACTTGGCTACTCACCGCGGGTATGACTCAGATCACGAACGTGTAGTAGGCGATGTTGGAAAAGCCGGTGTGGCCATCGACTCGGTTGAGGATATGAAAATTTTGTTTGATCAGATTCCTCTGAATGAAATGTCGGTTTCGATGACGATGAATGGTGCCGTTTTACCCATCATGGCATTTTATATTGTTGCCGCTGAAGAACAAGGAGTACCACCTCATTTACTATCGGGTACCATACAGAACGATATTTTGAAGGAATTTATGGTTCGCAATACCTATATCTATCCTCCTACACCATCAATGAAAATTATTGCGGATATTTTTGAATACTCCAGTAAAAACATGCCTAAATTCAATTCGATTTCAATCTCAGGTTACCATATGCAGGAAGCCGGTGCTACCGCCGATATCGAGTTGGCCTATACCCTGGCGGATGGTTTAGAGTATATTCGAACAGGAATTGCAGCAGGGATGGATATTGATCAATTTGCACCGCGATTGTCATTTTTCTGGGCGATTGGAATGAATCATTTTATGGAAATTGCTAAAATGCGGGCGGGACGAATGTTGTGGGCAAAGTTAGTTCAGCAATTTAACCCAAAAGATGAAAAATCCTTGGCTTTACGCACGCATTGTCAAACTTCGGGTTGGAGTTTAACAGAGCAAGATCCATTTAATAATGTGGCACGTACAACTATTGAAGCCGCTGCGGCTGCCTTTGGAGGAACGCAATCCTTACATACCAATGCATTAGATGAAGCAATTGCTTTGCCAACCGATTTTTCTGCGCGTATTGCTCGTAACACCCAAATTTATTTACAAGAAGAAACGAAGATTTGCAAAACCGTAGATCCATGGGCGGGTAGTTATTATGTAGAAAAATTAACCGCTGAAATTGCACAAAAAGCTTGGGCATTAATTGAAGAAGTGGAATCTCTAGGAGGAATGACCAAAGCAATTGAAGCCGGGATTCCAAAGTTACGCATTGAAGAGGCAGCTGCCCGAAAGCAAGCGCGAATTGATAGTGGTCAGGATGTGATAATAGGAGTAAACAAATACCGTCTAGAAAAAGAAGATCCTTTACATATTTTGGAGGTTGACAACCAAACCGTGCGTCGTCAACAAATTGAACGGTTAGCGCAAATTAAGGCTAATCGTGACAATGTAGCTGTTAAAGAAGCATTGTTAAATTTGACCGAAGCGGCAAAAAATGGTGGTGAAAATTTACTATCTTTAGCCGTAAAAGCAGCGCGATTACGTGCTACTTTAGGAGAAATCAGTGATGCTTTAGAGCTTGTTTTTGGACGGTATAAAGCACAAATTAGAAGTTTTAGTGGCGTGTATAGTAAAGAAATAAAAAACGATTCGAGTTTTACAAAGGCGCAAGAATTAGCCGATGCTTTTGCAAAAAAAGAAGGACGGCGTCCGCGGATTATGATTGCAAAAATGGGACAAGATGGTCACGACCGAGGGGCTAAGGTAGTCGCAACTGGATATGCCGATGTTGGATTTGATGTAGATATCGGGCCCTTATTTCAAACACCTGCAGAGGCCGCAAAACAAGCTGTAGAAAATGATGTGCATATATTGGGGGTTTCATCCCTTGCAGCTGGACATAAAACATTGGTTCCTCAAGTAATTGATGAACTGAAAAAGTATGGACGCGAAGACATTATGGTAATAGTCGGTGGTGTGATACCCGCACAAGACTACCAATTTTTATTTGATGCTGGAGCTGTAGCCGTATTTGGCCCTGGTACAAAAATTAGCGATGCTGCCATTAAAATTTTAGAAGTTTTATTAGAAGACTAGGTATAGATAATTATTACTAGTGTTTGCCCTTTCTGCGAATAAGTCGAATTATTGAATCGGATTCTTTTTTAACTAATGAAAACCTATCCTTTGAAACTTTTAGAAAATTGTTATAATGGGATTAGTATATTTGCGGAAATATTTAACGAAATGAAAAAATCTTTTGTCCTTTCCCTTTTAATAGCTGCTTTTGTAAATACAGCAATTATAGCTCAAACAAATCAGCCCTATACTTCTACAAATAATGCCACATCGACGGGTTATTATTTCAAAACACCACAAATGGATGCCAATGATGTGCAAGGATCAATGTATATTATTGATGCCTTTATGCCCGCAAAAATCGAATGCCTTAAAGAAATCGTACCACCCTTACGATACAATGCTTATAAGGATGAAATTGAATTTAAAAAAGATAATGAACTGTATTATATTGTAAAAACCGATAGTTGCGATGTTACGATTGACAACCGCCGCTACCGCCATGTTTATTATCAAGAAAATAGTGAAACCACTAAAGGATATTTGTTGGTACTATCTTCCGATTTGAAAGCAAAACACTTGTTGTTTCGTAAAGATAAAATCAGATACAACCAACCTGTATTAGCATCAACGAGTTACCAAACTGACAAACCTGCTTCACTAACGAAAGAAGATCCAGTTTATTTTTTATCGACTTCACTTGGAATTTTGCAAATGCCTCGCAAGAAAAAAGAATTGTTGACATTATTTCCAGAAAAAGCGAGTCAAATCGAACAATTTTTAAAAGAAAAGAAAATTTCTTTTAATGACGAAAATGATTTATTACTACTCACAGCGTTTTTAAGTACACTATAAATCAAGGCACCTTTAGGGTGCTTTTTTTATATACTTATGGTAAATCAGCATTGAATTTATTTCTAAATTTGTAAGAAACACGCTGGGTATGCAATCCAAACTTCCTCAAGTAGGGACAAGTATTTTTTCGGTAATGTCGCAATTGGCTGTTGAGCACCAAGCCATCAACCTGTCGCAAGGTTTTCCAAATTTTGCTGTAGACCTTCGATTACGAGATTGCCTTTCCCGTTGGGCACAATCTGATCAACACCAATATGCTCCTATGAGCGGCTATCCACCGCTATTGGAACGATTGGCACGACTCACAAAAGAATCATATGGACGTATCGTTAACCCAACGACAGAGGTCTTGATAACAGCAGGGGCAACTGAAGGAATTTTTGCCACAATACAAGCTTTAGTTCCTTCAGGAGCAGAAGTCATTATTCTGGACCCGAGTTACGACTGTTATGAAACGCCTATTGTATTGTGCCAAGCCAAGCCTGTACGAATAGCAATGCGATCCGACTTTACGCCCGATTGGGAACGGATAGAAAATACCGTTACAGCAAATACCCGCATGCTAATTATTAATAATCCACATAATCCTTCAGGACGCATATGGCAAAAAAGCGACTTCTTGGAATTGGAACGGTTACTAAATTTGCATCCTCAATTGTTGGTATTATCTGATGAAGTATATGAATATATCACTTTTGAGCAAGCGCATATTTCGGTTCATCATTTCCCGAATTTATGGGATCGTATCATTACGGTTTCATCTTTTGGCAAATCCTTTCATATCACAGGTTGGAAAGTAGGTTATCTAATTGCTGCTGCGCCTTTACTGTCCGAAATTAAAAAAGTACATCAATTTTTAGTATTTAGTGTAAATACTGTTGCTCAAGCAGCACTTAACGAATACATGGATAGTGTTGAAATACAACAATTGGGCACTTTTTATCAAGAGAAGCGCGATTATTTTAGGCACTTAATGGTGGGAACCCGATTTGATTTATTACCCTGTGAGGGTACCTACTTTCAATTGGTTTCGTATGCATCAATTAGCTCCGAAAACGATTTGGATTTTACCCGAAGGTTGGTTACCGAATTTGGCGTGGCTTCCGTTCCGCTCTCTCCTTTTTACAAGGATAACATTCAAAATCAATGTATTCGGTTTTGTTTTGCTAAGGACAATCAAACCTTAGAACAAGCAGTAGAAAGATTACGTCGGATTTAGTATTTAATAAATAAAAAATAAGTCTATATTTGCAACGCAAAAATCGGGATGTAGCGCAGCCTGGTAGCGTACTAGCATGGGGTGCTAGGGGTCGCTGGTTCGAATCCAGTCATCCCGACCGAAGAAAAACCGGATATTGTCCGGTTTTTTTTATTTTTAAATCTAGCGCAAAGTTTACTTTGTAGCGAAGGTTTAAAAATAAAAAAACTGCGGCGTAGCTGCGGGTTTTGATTCGAGCAACTTATCCCTTCTCTGGATCATGAAATAATCCAGTTTTAAATACATTAAAACCTAAAGCGGAACTGCGGGTTTTATTAAAAAGATAAAAATCTTTTTCGAGTAGTAATTTACTGATATTCAAAAAACTATATTTTATGTAATCTATTGTAATTTATGGTAATTTTGTTTCAACTAGGAATGATTCCTAAATTCACAAAAAAAGTAAATATAATGAACAAAAAAATCTGGATCTTATTATTGTTTCAATATTCGCTTTGGTCACAAACATTCACCAATACAACCATAAGCCCAACGGGTAGTTGGAATGGTAGTTTGACAAAAACCATCTCAGTAAGTGGCTTACCAACACTACAATCAGGTTTTTTTGAACTCGCCCAGATTAATTTAGATCTTGGAGAGTCTACAACAACACGAAATTTTAATACTTATTCAATTACCTTAACAAAAGGAACTGTATCTATTCAATTGGTTGCTACAGGTGGATTACCAAATGCTAATATCAATAGAATCAATGGAAAATTTCGTTATAATATTTTTCTACGAAGACCTTTTGAACATGGTGCTACAGCAGAGCCTTTTGATATAGGATACTACCGAACTCAAGATGATTTAAGTGCTTTTAATGGATTTGATCCGAATGGCACATGGACTGTTCAATTTAACGAGACTTCATTTGCTTCAGGTGCTCAATTTAATAAAGTAGAGTTAGTATTTAGAAATCCATTTACAGTTTTAGATTACACCTCTTTGAATAGTTATGATAACTGTCAAACCCCCTATTGTTTAGGAATATCTGAAATAATTGTAGCTTCTAATAATGGTTTTACAAATCAACCGGGAGATATGTATAATCCAAGTACAACTTCGTGTTCATGGAATGCAGCCCAAAATAATTCTGCATGGTTTAAATTTAGAGCTGCATCACCCAATGTAAAAATTACTATTTCAGGGATTACTAATAATTTACAAATTTTAGGACTTGATGCAGGAAGTGATGGAAATCCATGTACTTCCTCAGACAATCAAGTTCTTGTAGGTGGATGTCCGTCTAATCTAATTAATGACACCTACAATAGTCCGCAATATTTAAATGGTTCAAATAAAAATAATCAATTAAATTTAAGTGGTTTAACGCCCGGTCAGTTGTATTATTTTCTTGTTGACGGAACAGGAGCTGCAGTTTCTCCCTTTTACATTGAAATTGAAGGTGCATCTGTAAATTGTTCCAATTGTAATTTAAATCCAATTATTTCATCAAATAGTCCACTTTGCGAAGGCGAAACCCTTCAACTTAATGTCGATCAAGGGGTTTCTTGGTCATGGACAGGGCCTAATAATTTTAGTAGCTCAATCAGTTCGCCCACTTTATCCAATGTTACTTCATTAGCGAGTGGTATCTATACAGTTACAATAACTGACAGTGCAGGTTGTATCGAAACAAAAACAATTACAGTAACTGTAAATTCGCAAGTCGCACCTACATTTACAGCGATTGACCCAATCTGTATTGGTGCAAACTTGGCTGCATTACCTACAACTTCCAACGAAGGAATCACTGGAACTTGGACGCCCGCATTGAACAACACGGCAACTACCACCTATACCTTTACGCCAAATGCCGGGCAATGTGCCACAACTGCAAGTCAGACCATTACGGTAAATCCAGCCATAACCCCTTCCTTTAATTCCATTACGCCAATTTGCGCGGGAGCAACCTTAACTGCATTTCCTACAACTTCCAACGAGGGAATCATTGGAACTTGGACGCCCGCATTAAACAACACGGCAACTACTACCTACACCTTTACGCCAAATGCCGGGCAATGTGCTACAACTGCAAGTCAAACCATTACGGTAAATCCAGCCACAACCCCTTCCTTTAATTTCATTGCGCCAATTTGCGCAGGTGCAACTTTAACTGCATTGCCTACAACCTCCAACGAAGGAATCACTGGAACTTGGACGCCCGCATTGAACAATACAACAACCACAACCTACACCTTTACGCCAAATGCCGGGCAATGTGCTACAACTGCAAGTCAGACCATTACGGTAAATCCAGCCACAACCCCTTCCTTTAATTCCATTGCGCCAATTTGCGCAGGAACAACTTTAACTGCATTGCCTACAACCTCCAACGAAGGAATCACTGGAACTTGGACGCCCGCATTG
>NZ_JAIXRZ010000064.1 GCF_027484945.1 Flavobacterium sp. | reverse complement strand
TCTTGAATTTAGGCTGTAAAGCTGTAGTGGAAACCTTAGAATTAATTGCAACGGGAACAGTTGCTACTACAATACAGAACGATACGCCCGATATAAAAACTGCCTATAAGTTAAATAAAGACAATTGTAAAGTTGACTTTTCAAAAACCGGTTTGGAAATTTACAATCAGATTCGCGGTCTATCGCCATATCCTGCCGCTTGGTGTATTGTAAATGATCAGGGGAATGAATGGAATATTAAACTGTATGAAACCGAATGGGAACCGCAGCAGCATTCGTTAAGTGTTGGGACTTGGCTTGCTAGCAAAAAAGAAATTAAAATAGCGGTTAAAGGCGGATTTTTAAGAATACTGCGGTTACAATTTCCTGGTAAAAAACAAATGACGGCTACAGAAGTGGTAAACGGTATGAAATTTAGTGAAAATTGTAAAGCGTATTCGAACTAATCGCACTATTAGCAGGCGATTCCGACGTTTTTAGAGCACCTTATCAACAAAACACCTGATTTATCAACAAAATGCGCAAAAACAAGGGTTGAGGCTTGTCTACTGTGGATTTTCTTTTAAATTTGTTTTGATTAACAATTAAGTTTAACCAACAATTAATAACTATTATTATGAACAAGTCAGAATTAATCGATGCAATTGCTGCTGATGCTGGAATTTCTAAAGCAGCTGCTAAATTAGCTTTAGAATCATTTTTAGGAAACGTAGGATCTACTTTGAAAAAAGGTGGTAGAGTTTCTTTAGTAGGTTTCGGTTCTTGGTCAGTTTCTAAAAGAGCTGCTCGTGATGGAAGAAACCCACAAACTGGTAAAACAATCAAAATCGCTGCTAAAAACGTAGTGAAATTTAAAGCTGGTGCTGAATTAGAAGGTTCTGTAAACTAATTCTACTCCCAATTGAATACATAAATCCCGATTATATCGGGATTTTTTTTTGCATAGAATGGGGCGGCAATTGTTTTTTTGTCTAACTTTAATGTAAATTGAATGAAATATGCATTCTGAAAACCTTCAAAAAGGCCAACTTTTAATTGCCGAACCTTCGATTATCGGGGATAGTTCCTTTAATCGATCGGTGATTTTATTGGCCGAACATAACGAAGAAGGTTCGGTAGGTTTTATTTTAAACAAGCCTTTATCCTATTCACTGCAGGATTTAATACCCGAAATCGAAGCTGCATTTACAGTATATGATGGTGGACCGGTTGAACAAGACAACTTATATTTTATCCATACTGTTCCAGAATTACTTCCCAACAGCACCGAGATTTCAAATGGAATTTATTGGGGAGGTGATTTTGAACGGACCAAAACCTTAATCAATAACGGAACTATTCAAAGGGACGCTATTCGTTTTTTCTTAGGTTATTCCGGATGGGATGCACAACAATTGGAACATGAACTACAAATGCATTCGTGGATTGTTTGCTCCAATACGTATGCTGCAACCTTATTAACTAAAAATTCGACGGGTTTTTGGAAAGAAAAAATTGTAGAAATGGGCGGTGATTATCTTATTTGGTCTAATGCGCCCGAAAATCCGATTTTAAACTAATGCATTTAAGGCGTTAGTAAGCACCGATGCAAAAGAAGTTACGTACTCCTTTTTACGGTATTTTGTAATAGATTGTATGCCTTGTATAGCATTTGTGTAAAACAATTCGTCGGCTTTTTGCAATTCAAACGGAGAAATCGGTTGCTCCAACAACGTTATCCCTTCCCAGTTTTGGAGTATTTTGAGCATTTGTTTTCTTAAAACACCATTCAAACAACCCTCAGATAAAGGGGGAGTAATTACGGTAGTTCCCATCAGCATAAATAAATTTCCATTGAGGGTTTCGACAACATTTTTAGATTCATTAATCAACAAGCAATTCTGAAGTCCATTTTCTTTTGCGTAAATCGAACCCACAATATTGATGAGTCGGTTAGTTGTTTTTAAGGTAGAAAGTAGATGATTGGTAATATGAAAATCTTTGTACAAATCCACTTCACAAGGATCTGAATTAATTTGGAAAGTTGGAGTGGTTAGCGACTCCGAGCTAACGATATAGGAGACTGAATTCGTTTCGGGAGTATAGCGTCCACCTTCGTTGCGAAAAACAGTCATTCGCACACGATACGCTCCATCGTTAGGAATAACCGTAAGTAACTGCGATTCAAAAAACTCCAGTGTAAACTCTTGAGGAATTCGCATGCGCAAAATCCGCATTGAAGCCATCAAGCGAAAATAATGGTCTTCACTAAAATTTATTTTACCGTTAACTACCCGAACCGTTTCAAACAATGCATCGCCAAACAAAAAACCGCGATTGGAAGCAGTTAGCTCAAAATGATCTGAAATTTTTCCGTTATAATTTAGCATAAAAAAATCCCTCTTTACTGGAGGGACAAATATACTTTATTGGTTGGATATTATACCGACCCAATGACATGTTTCAAGTCAGAAATTTGATTTTCCCACAACTGTTGGGATTCTTCAATTTCATCTTCTTCAGCAAAATCGATAACCATCAAGGAGACATCTTTTGTAATTTCATCTTCAAGGATGCGCAATTCAAAGTAATATTCGGTATCTTTTTTATTTTCATCTACCCATTTGAATCGAACTTTCTCACCTGTTTTCTTTGATGCTAAACGCGCATTTTCCTCTGTATCATCCCAATGAAACGTAAAAAATTCACCCCGAGAATTAACCGTATTGGCAAACCACTCCTGAAGTCCAGAAGGGCTTGAAATATATTGATAAAGCAATTGAGGTGACGAGTTTATAGGAAACTCGATTTCGTAACGTACCTTTTGTGCCATGGTTTAAAATTTCTCGAAATATATAATATATTTAAGAAACTTTACTTTAAAAAAATATTTTTTTTTTTGGAAGGAATAATTTGCAAGCTTTTAGATAAATTATATATTTGCACCCGCATTAGCAAACGCTTTGCATTGTCCTGGCGAGGTAGCTCAGTCGGTTAGAGCGCAGGATTCATAACCCTGAGGTCGGGAGTTCAAATCTCCCTCTCGCTACTTGAAAATCTTCACAGAAATGTGAGGATTTTTTTTGCAGAAAACTCACTATAACTATTGAAATTCAATAACTTATACTTTACAAAAAAACACCCTGTGTCTGGTTTATTTTTCAAATATACTACAAAAATAAATCTATACAACTACCTTCAAAAAATACTAAAAAACAGCTCTTTTTAACACTTTTTCAGCCACTTTTGTGACACACTTTTCAGGTTTTATAGTACTTGCAAGAAGAAATCTGTCACACTTTTGATAAAAACACATGCATTTTATCTTATAAACACATTACAAGATCCATATATGGATAAAAAAAGAGTGGATTAAATTCCATCTTTAAACGATAATTTCACTATCATTAATACAAACTAATATGTTACTTTAAACCAAACATAGTTTGTTTACGGAACTTCTAGTGTGTTTATTGGCAATCATGAAATATTGCAACATTATTAAGCACTTAAAACATAAGGAATGAAAGGTTTAAAAAGAACAAGCTATCTAGAATTTAGATTTGTTTTTATCATTTTCCTGTTTGTTTTGAGTCGGAGTTCCCCCTCCAAAATAGTCAATAAGGAACTCAAAAGCTTCCAGAATTCTATCTCTGTATTTTCCTGCTTTAAACTCATCATTCCAATCTTGATTAAAAAAAGTATAAATGTAGAATCCGACTCCTCTTTTTACCATTCCGTGAGAGTTTAAATGCTTTTCAAAATCTTCGATCTTATATATTAACTTTTTATTGTATTCGTGATCGTAATACCAATCTATATTATCATAATTTGACTTTCCATTAATAAAGATGTTGGGGCCCACAATCATTGGAGCTGATTCATCTGTTACCCAGAAGAAGGAAAGATTTCTTCGTTCGTCAATTTCGTGTAATGCTATATTTCCAAATTCTAATAAAAAAAAGTTCTTATAAGTGATAACGCTATGATATTTATACTTAAAGTTTTCAATCCATACCTTTGAAAGATCTATGACGATACGTTCTCTTCCAGCTTGATTAGAACTGCGATCATGTTTATCTTCATAGGTACCAAATACATTAATGATTAATTGAGATCCACTTAGTGAGAAACTAACTTCACAGCTCCCACAAACTATACACCCTTCAACTGGTGATGAATCGGCATTTATAGCAAATTTTCTTGCACAATCGTTCAGAAAATTAATGGCATCTTCTGGTTTACGTTCATTTTGATAGGCATATGTTTTTAATCCAGCTTGAATGTACTCATTCACATCTACCATTTCGTGATACTTCTCGGGGGGATAGGTGTTTTTATCAATCATTGAAAAGAACTTTTCAGCATCCTGTTTAAGTATAGAAAAATTTTTGTAAGATTTTTTAAAACTCAATTCACTCTTGTCATTTTTTTTCTCCAAACTATTATATGCTGATTTTAAGGCTAGATAAAGAATTCTCGGATTAGCCTTACCTAATTTATCGATTAAATCTTGACAAGCCTTGTAGCATTGGAAATTATCTCCTTTTTCATAAAGCTCTTCTGCTTGTAGAAACTGTTCACGCGCTTGTTGATCTGTAATCTGAGCACTCAGTGGAGTAAAAATCGAAAGTAGTGTAAGTGTGGAAAGAATTAAATACTTCATAAGAAATTATATCATTTTAGTTGTTCCAGAAATCATCGTTAGTTCTCGTGGGAGATGTAGGAGGATTAATTCTCTTAGGATCTTTTCTCTCATTCACATCTATTTGCTGCTGTGCAGCACGGTCGTTAATTAACTTCATAGCGGTTTTTGCTTCATTCAAGTTCTTGAAAAATCCAAGAAATAGTTTTGTACCGTCTGATGATACTACAGGTTGAAATTTAATTTTCTTATAGACATCAGATAAAAGGGGATAAGTGCCGTCACTATATCTGTTCATCATGTAAAGCTCAATAAAAACAGTTGGTTTAGTTTCTTGACTATTGCGTCTACTGTAACTGATATAATAAACAGAGTCTAGTTCTTTTTCAGTTGGTTTATTACTGAATTGAAATCCTGCTAAAATTTTAGCGTCAATATCAGCATGTTTCAATCCATAAGTTAAATCATTTTCTAGACTATCAACAGCGTGATTAACTTCTTCATGGTTGGTCTTAACTAGAAGCATCTTCCCCGTACCTTCGCAATAACACTGGTATTCTCCTCGGCCATAGCATGAGAAACATACAGAAACACCTTTATTGCTGCAAGCAATACACTGATTTAAGCCTGTTCCTGAACAATTTGCACATGATAAGATATAGGTGCCCCAGCTTTTTTTACCCGATCCATTACAAAATGAGCAGCTTTTACCACCGCTGCCACTACAAGCGATACAAACTTTTTCTCCTTTTCCTTTACAATTACCACAAGATTTATATCCTTCCCCACTGCATTTATCGCAATCAGCCAACTCATAAGAGGGGTCTTTACTTTTGGTGTTAAACTCATCTATTCGCATTCTACGTTTTCCGGCATCTTCATTCAATCCCTTTCTTATTTTATTTTGTTGTAGGATGGAAAATACAGCTCCGATTCCTTGCATAATTCCGGCATCTCTTTGCGCACGAGCCTCACTCTTACGGGTAATTTCTTTCAATTGGGCCTGATAGCGCAATTCGTTTTGACGAAACGCTTCTTCACGTTGAAGACGTTCTGCTTCTTGTTGCTTCCTTTTGGCCTCCAGTTGTTGTTGTCGCTGTTGTTCAGCAGTTTGTTTTTGAATGACACTATTAGACGATGTTGACTGATCTATATTTTTATTATTTGATGAACTATTAGATTCATCTCCTGGAAAAACAATTGTTGGCATAGCAGTTCCTGGAACTACTTTATTTGAACCACTGCGATACGTAGTATTACCCGATGAACCGGAACCTTTTTTTTGTTGTTGCTTATTGTATTCCTCTTCAGGTATTGAGTTAATGTATCGTTTTGTACCAGCCCTTGTAGCTATAATCTTAATCTTCTTTTCACCATCCATATACTCAATGAGTACTTTTTCTATTCCTGAAATCGATTTGAAGGTATGCCAGTCACCCTTTTCATTGGAAATTTCTCCATTCATTGTTTCTGCACCAAAGCTACTTTTCATAAATTTATCTTCACAATCCTTACCTTCCAGCCAAATTTCTACATAAGTGCGTTGGGGCAGTGTGTGGCGGATTCGTACATATTTACTTGCTAATCCACAGCTACATTTTCCACTGGAAAAAAATTCAAGCTGGTAATCTACTTGTCCACTAGTGCTACTCCAAACGGTTTTCCATTCAGACCAAGATTTGCCGCAATGATTATCGTTTTGGGAAAATACATCTTTACTTATAGTCATTGTAATAAGTATAAGAAAAAATCCTATTTTTTGGATGTTCAAAGAATGAAATGACATCTTGTGATTTAAGTGTTAAGAAGCTTATGAAATATTTAAAATGACACCAAATGATTCAGTTTTTTTTAATATTAAATCAAATTTAAAAAAATAATTTCTAATATATATATATCTAATTGAATAAAAATAATTACAATAAATTCCTAACATTATTTAGGAATAGGGGACTAATAATATTTTATTTAGAGGCAGGAAATGGAGTAAGGAATTGATAAAAAAAGTCTTCAAAAAGATCCTTTTACTGTTAGTCGCAAAGTGTTTTTTATACCAAATTATCACGGTCAGAAATTCAAAATGTTCACAACAAATTATGGTCGCTTGATGTTCCACTTGCAAGTTTATTTTCTACCCACCTAATCGTATTTTTTATCGTAATAGATATTAATTTATTGTAAGAATTATATTATTTTTAAATATTTAAAGTGTATTTCATCGATTTTTAATGTATTTTATCGACGTTTTTACAATTTATATGTATTTTTGAATTGTCAAATCAATCGTTTAAATCTAGTAAAAATGAAAACGAAACTACACCTACCCAACCTTATCCTATTTTTATTTGGATTCTTTTCTTGTTCATTATCCCTATTTGGACAAACGCAATCAATAACTTATTCAACTACTGGAAGTCAATTGTTTACTGTTCCAGCCGGTGTTACCAGCATCACTGTAGAAGCTTGGGGCGGCGGCGGCGGCGGCGGTAACAGCAATAATTCCAATAGCAATGGTGGTTCTGGTGGAGGCGGAGGTGCTTATGCACGTTCGGTACTAAGTGTAAGCCCAGGACAAACCTTATATGGTTTTGTGGGTGCAGGAGGAACTGGTGCAGCTGCTAATGCAACAACAAGCGCTAGTAATGGACAAAGTACTTGGTTTAACCGTACGGGGGCTAATGCACAACCAACATCCGTAAGCAATGGTGTTTTGGCAATAAATGGAAATGCGGGTTTGAATAACTCAACCGCTACTCCATCAAATCGTGGTTTGGCCTCACTTTCGTTTGGAAGTAGCACTACGCTTTCGGGTACAAACGGAACAGCAGGAAGCTCCAATGGTGGTGGTAATGGTGGTAATGGAGCCAACAGTGGTGGTGTAGGTGGATCGGGTGTTAACTCGGGCGCAAGTAACAATGGTGCAGCTCCTGGTGGTGGTGGAAGTGGAAGCGACGACAATGCTTCGCAAAAAGGTGGAAATGGTGGTTCCGGACAATTAGTAATTACTTATAGTACTCCTGAAATTGAAATAAGTGGAAATGGTTCGACAATTATTGATGGTTCAACTACTTCAAGTAGCACTAATCATACCTATTTTGGAACTGCAGACGTAAATACTGGATTAATTTCGCGAACTTTTACAATTCAAAATGGAGAAACAGGAGTTGATTTGATTTTGGGAACTCCATCCCTTTCGGGTATTCATGCAAGTGAGTTTTCAATTACCTCTTTCCCCGCATCTACAGTTTCTACTGGAGGGGTAACCACTTTTACTGTAACATTTAATCCGAATAGCTTTGGAACGAAAACAGCTTATATCACGATTACTAATAATGATTCCGACGAAAATCCGTATTCCTTTTGTATTGAAGGGAATGGAATCGTAGATAATGATGGTGATCTAGTCGATGCGGGTTCAGATCTTGATGATGATAATGACGGTATTTCCGATGCAGTTGAGTGTCGTGCTTGTACAACGGATCCTTTTCAAAATGGAAGTTTTGAGACACCTGTAATTGGCGCAGCTACCTATTCATTTGTACCTACCTCGCAAGTAACTGGTTGGCAAACTAGTGCCGAAAATGTAATCGAAATTTGGAGTTCTGGCTTTAATGGGGTTACTGCAGCGACTGGGAATCAATTTGCTGAATTAAATGCAAATGTACCCGGTGTACTTTATCAAACGTTTTGTTTGAATGGCGCAGGTGGAACAATCGTCTATTCTGTAAAACACCGCGGAAGATCAGGAGTAGACACCGCATATATGAAAATAGGGACATCTTTAACAGAAGCCCTTGCTTCAACACCTGTTCAAACGTTAATTGACGGCACAACAGGATGGGGACTTTATTCAGGAACCTACTCTATTCCATTAAACGCAACTCAAATTGTAATTACTTTTCAAGCTGGACCAACTGGTTCTGGCAATCAATCAATAGGTAATTTTATTGATGATATACAAATTTCGATTAACCAAAATTGTGTCGATACCGATGGTGATGGTTTAACCGATGTAAACGATTTAGACAGTGATAATGATGGTATTCCCGATATTGAAGAAACAGGTTTCAAAGCTTCAAGTAACGGATTATCTACTTTTGATAAAACCAATGGGGCTTCTTGGGCTGATGCTAATGGAAACGGTTTTAATGACTATATCGAAGCACAAATTGCTGCAGGAACCTATACGTTGTTAAATACTGACGGTGATGGAGTAGCCAATTATATTGACCTTGATAGCGATAACGATTCCTTTTTTGACACTGATGAAGCTGGATTACTTTTTGGTGATGGCGATATCAATGGCGACGGTAAAGGAGATTATACCGATACCGATACTGATGGCGTAATGAATATTCATGACAACTTCACTGGATTTGGTACTTCTGGAAAATCGTATGCGCAAGACACTGATAATGATAGTGTTGCCGACTTCCTTGACTTGAATTCTGACAATGCTGGTGGATTTGATATTGCTGGTGGACTATACGCTACTCTTGACACTGACAATAATGGCCGAATCAATGGAACTACAGATGCTGATTTTGATGGAATCATCGATACTTTTGATACTAATACGACGAGCTTTGGTTCGCCACGTAACCTTGATCAAAAATTTTATTTGAATTTTGACGGTCGTAATGACTATGCCGAAGATGGTAATCTTATTAACGGATTAACCAATGCTTCGATGATGGGATGGATAGACCTTAATAGTACTTTTGCAGCAACAGGCGTCGTTATGGGGCAAACGAATTTTCAAGTACGCGTATCCAATTCACGCGCTTTACAAGCAGTTGTTA
>NZ_JAIXRZ010000046.1 GCF_027484945.1 Flavobacterium sp. | reverse complement strand
CCCGCAACCATTAGTTCGGCTACGGTGGGAACCTTTACCTATACCTTTACACCCAATGCAGGACAATGTGCAGTAGCAACTACTTTAGATGTAACTATTACTGCACCTAATATTGTACCTGCATTTACAGCGATTGCTCCAATATGTCAAAATGATACAGCGCCAACATTACCAACTACTTCTAATAATGGTATCAATGGTTCATGGTCAGGAGCTATTAATACTGCTGTAATTGGAACACAAACGCTTACATTTACACCAAATGTTGGGCAATGTGCTGTTACCACTACACTATCTGTTTCAATTAATGCTCCATCCGCTCCATCTTTTGCACCTTTGGCAGCTGTTTGTCAAGGAAGTGCTACAGTTACAATCCCAACTACTTCAACTAATGGAGTTAATGGTACATGGTCGCCTTCTTCGTTTACAACTGGAACAGCTGGAACATTTACTGCAACATTTACACCCAACGCTGGACAATGTGCAACGGGAACTACAATTAGTTTAACGGTTCATCCTACACCTAATGTAGCTCCTATTTCTGATGTTTTCGCTTGTAATAGCTATACATTACCAGCACTTACGACAGGGAATTACTATACTGGACCCAATGGAACTGGATCTTTAGTTGCTGCAAATACAGTAATTACGACCACAACGACTCTGTATGTTTATGCAACTAGTGGCACTACTCCTAATTGTACAGATGAAGAGAATTTCGATATCACTATTACACCTGCTCCTGCTTACACTATCGAAGGAGGTTGTATTGGTCCAAATTATGTTTTAGAAGTTGTTGCAGGTAATTTTAATTTAACCGATGCAACTTACAACTGGACCAATAGTACTGGAGGTTTTGTTGGAAACACCTCTTCTATTACGGTTATCGGTTCTGGGGTTTACACTGTAACAGTAACCGTTCCTAATGGCACAGGTACTTGTACTGACACTCAAAGTTTCACTGCTAATGAAACAACTTGTTCAATTCCAAAAGGGATCTCCCCCAATGGTGATGGCTTGAATGATGAATTTGACCTAACGGGATTAAATGTTCGTCAATTAAGTATCTATAACCGCTATGGAACAAAAGTATATACAAGAGGTAATTATACCAACGAGTGGGTTGGACAGTCCGATGATAATAATGAATTACCTGATGGTACTTACTATTACGTTATTGAACGTGATGGTGTAGCAGCAAAAACAGGTTGGGTTTATATTAACCGTGAGGTAAAATAAATTGAATTAAACCAATAATCTAAAAGGAGATTCTTTTCGAATCTCCTTTTTTATAGTATTACTTTACATTACACACTTAGCTCTTGGTAAGTAGGTATGCGATAAAATCAAGGATTATAGTGAACGGAAAAAAAAGGAATTATAAGCATAGCTTTAAACCTATACTCATTTTGAGAGGTGAAAATGGTTTTCCATTAAATTCAAACCTAGGTATACAATGCTTTGGCTTCTAAAAGTACTTTTTCCAAAACCGTTTGATTAAGAGTCTCGACATTTGTAAACTGGAGCGATTTAACAATCGTTCGCTTGGTAGCCACTAAAATCTCTTGATGCGTTTTTAGTTGAAAACCTCTATAAAATCCGAGGTCTACATAGCCTTTCTTATGTTTTGCATTAAGGTAACAAAAGGGTTTATCATGGTAATAATAAAAAGGTATGGCATAGCGATAGCGCAATTCAACATTGGGTATAACTGCCTCAATGGTCGTCATACAATGCATCAAAACCGACTGAAAAGGTTCGGGTTGACGCATCACATAATCGTGGGCTAGATGCATTAGCGAATACCGTATTGATCAAACAAATAAACTAAGGAAGCCATTGCGGCTGCTCCTAACTCCAATTCACGCTTATTGACTGCGTCAAAGGTATCATTAGCTGCATGATGATGATCAAAATAGCGTTGCGAATCGGGTTGTAGACCGGCCTTAACTATTTTTGGCGACTTCAAAGGACCAATGTCTACACCTGAATGACCTTTACGAAACAAATGAATCAAATAGGGTTCAAACAAAGGCTTCCATAAACTTACTTGACTAAAATTAGCATCGTCTATTTCAAATGAAAAGCCACGAGGAGCAAATCCGCCCGCATCACTTTCTAAAGCAAAAACATGGCTTTCCCCTTTACGTTGTGCTTCAGCTTCATATTGGAGTCCACCCTTTACCCCATTTTCTTCATTCATAAACAATACAGCGCGTAACGTATGCTTAGGTTTATAACCAATCGTTTTAAATAAATGCAATACCTCCATACTTTGTACACAACCGGCACCATCATCATGTGAACCATCACCTAAGTCCCATGAATCCAAATGTCCACCAACAAGCATAATTTGATTTGGAAATTCGGATCCTGTAATTTCGCCAATTACATTATACGATAATACTTCACCTTTATAGCTACAGGTTTATCGAAAATATAATTGGGCTTTTGGAAACTTTTTCAACGCTTTGCTTAAAGCTTCTGCATCGCTAGTACTTACCGCTGCAGCAGGTATCCGGAGATTTTCAGGTGTATCACCATAATTGGTCATGCCTGTATGCGGGAGATCGTCTAAACGTAAATTCATTGAGCGAACAAGCACACCTACAGCACCCAATTTGCCGGCTTCACGCGCACCTGATGAGCGTTGATCAACACAGCCCCCATAGGCTCGAAACGTTTCAATTTGCTCGGGATCCATTGGACGGTTAAAAAAAATGATTTTTCCTTTTACTTTTTCCGAACCAAGGGCTTTTAATTCGTCCAACGATTGCACCTCAATAACGGAAGCTTCGAGGCCGGCCATGGGAGTAGCAACCGACATTCCTAGGGCACAAATGGATAACTCCAGGCGTTTATCTCCCAAATTCAAATAGGCCACTTCCTTTTCTCCTCGTTCCCACTTGGGTACCATTACCTCTTGGAGGTAAACGTTATCCAGTCCTAATTGGTCGAGTTGCGATTTTGTATACATTACTCCTTTAGCCGCGCTTTCTGAACCCGAAAGACGGGCACCAATTCTATTGGACAGGGTATCTAACCACTGGTAGCACTTTCCTTGTGTAAGCGCAGTACGATGGATACGATCCAACATCGTTGCATCGGTTTGAGCCGATACCGTTGAAAGAACAAAAAATAGAAAAAGGGAATACTTGGTAGGCATGATAGCGTATTTTATAGGAAATTAGTACCAAACGATCTTGTAAAGATAAAAAAAACTCCGAAGTGCAATTGTCTTCGGAGTTTGATTAGTTCTATTAAAAGCTATTAATGTCCGCCGCTCAGTTTATGATCAAAATTGATCCCCTGTCTTTGTAAAATACCACTCACTTTCCAAGCATAAAACGCTAAATAGGCAAAACAAGCAATACCCACTATATAACTAAAATGAATCGAAAACACATCCGCTAAATAGCCTTGTAATAAGCTAACTAAACCACCTCCCATAATCATCATGATTAAATAGCTACTACCCTGCGAAGTATGCTTACCTAATCCGCTTATTGCTAGAGTAAAAATACATGGCCATAATGTACTACAGAACAAACCAACCGACGTAAACGCATACACCGAAATCATTCCTTTTGTAACCATTCCAACACCTAAAGCAGCGATTCCTAGGAACGAAAAAATAAGTAACATACGTGCTGGATTTCCTTTACTTGCAATATCTGCAACTATTAGTACAAAAATTAATGCTGCATAAATATAAAATGGAGTCAAATCATGATTCATAAATTTGTTTACACCTAAGAAAACACCAAATGCCAAATAAGGGGCAATAAAGCGTAATAGTTGTCGTACGCTCATAGAATCGGTAAAAGCTTCTACAGCTCCTGTCCAACGTCCAATCATTAAGCTGGCCCAGTATAACGAAATAAAAGGCGCAATATCTTTCGTAGCAAATCCTAATTCTTTTTGCATATAATCAGGTAAGTTGCTTGCGGTAGAAACTTCAACCCCAACATAGACAAAAATACCAATCATTCCTAAAACCAATTGCGGATAATTCAAGGCTGATGCACGCGATTTTGTTCCAATTGCAACTTCATCTTCAACAACAGCAGCAGGCTTATCGGGCAATGAAGAAAATTTTAACAAAATGGCTACCGCTAAAAAAGCAATTCCTAATATTAAGTAGGGAAACTTAACGCTTTCGATATTCATAGTTGTATTTTCAGAGGAAGCCGAACCAAATATGGCAAAACTAACAATCAATGGACCGATGGTAGTCCCTAAATTGTTTATTCCTCCAGCCATTGTTAAGCGTTGAGAACCTGTAGCGATTGGACCTAATGCGATGGCTAATGGATTAGCTACAGTTTGTTGCAATGAAAATCCAAATGCGACAATAAATAATGCCGACAGCATCAATGGAAATGAACCTCCGCCATTGGCAGCAGGATAAAATAATAACGTTCCCAAGGCAGAAATCCCAAGTCCTAACGCTAAAGAATTTTTATAACCAATCCGGTTGATGATATCGCCTCCCGAAACTTTTGAAAGAATAATATATACAATGGATCCAACGGTATAGGCAATGTAGAATGCTACAGAAACCAATTGACTTTGCCACTGTTCCAAGGTAAAAGTCTTTTTAAAAACTGGAATTAAAATGTCGTTACTCGCTGCGACAAATCCCCAGAAGAAAAACACACTCGCCAAGGGTATAAATTGTCCCCAATTGGTTTTCGTTTGTGAAATACTCATAATTTTTTGGTTAAAGGTTAATCGTTTTAAAGATACATTTTATCTCGAATTGTGGAACGTTACAACGGCATAGTTATTAACGAAATGATTTCATAAGAGCTGCTATGTTCTATTTTAAAAAAAAAGAACTAATATGAATAATGGTAATGGATTAAAATTTAATAGAAATTAAAAACATTACGTAATCATTTACAAAATAGGTTCAAAACTCACCGCAGCACCTCCTCCGCGTGCGAGGTTTAATTTAAGTTTAGATTTAGCACTAACGGTTATTGTTTTGATTTCATAGGCTTTGGGATTGTCTTTCCAATCGGCATCTTTTGCATCTTGATAAAGTATCGCTTTATATTTCTTACCTGGCGTTAAAAAGTCCAAAGATATTTCGCATTTACGGGCATTTTCATCGGTAATCGCTCCTAAAAACCAACGCTCACCTTTTTTTTCTTTGCGTGCTACTGTCAAATAATCGCCCGGTTCAGCCTCTAGGTATCTTGAATCTTGCCAGTCAACAGCAACATCTTTAATAAACTGAAACGCATCGCTATACCGTTCGTAGTTTTCTGGCAAATCGGCTGCCATTTGTAAAGGCGAATATAAGGTAACATACAAGGCCAATTGTTTTGCTAAAGTGGTATGCACTTGTTCGGTTTTTGCCTTATCATAATAGCTCATTTTAATTTCAAAAATCCCAGGGGTATAATCCATAGGTCCACCCAACAATCGGGTAAAAGGCAAGATCGTTTCATGTGCAGGAGGGTTACCAATACTCCAAGCATTAAATTCGTTGCCACGCGCGGCTTCTGCTGCGATATAATTGGGATAGGTGCGACTGTAACCGGTTGGGCGGGAACTTTCATGGGAGTTTATCATTAAATTATAATCGGCCGCCCGACGCGCAACAAAATTATAATGATTAACCATCGTTTGACCGTCATGAAACTCACCACGTGGAATAATGCGTCCAACATACCCCGACTTAACAGCAGGGTACTGGTAATCTTTCATTAATTGAAAGGCACGATCTAAATGACGTTCATAATTGGCTACCGAACCCGATGTTTCATGGTGCATAATCATTTTCACTCCTTTGGATTGTGCATAGTCATTGACCGCTTTTAAATTGAAATCGGGATAAGGTGTAACAAAATCAAAAACATCTTCTTTCCAATTTCCAAACCAATCCTCCCATCCGGTATTCCAACCTTCAACTAAAACGCCATCAAAACCGTGTTTAGCAGCAAAGTCAATATACCGTTTTACATTTTCTGTATTGGCGCCATGTTTTCCAGAGGGTAGTAACATACCATCGGCAGCATTTTGAGCATTCTGTGATCCGGCAAAATCCCAAGTGGATTTACCCACGTGCATTTCCCACCATACCCCAACATATTTCATGGGTTTAATAAAAGAAACATCTTTAATTTTACAGGGTTCATTTAAACTAAAAATCATTTTTGAACCCACAATTTTACGGGCATCATCACTAACAAAAATTGTACGCCATGGCGAAACAGCTGGCGTTTGTAAATACACTTTATCCCCAATTGCATTCGGCACTAAATGCGACGTTAATTGATTTTTGGATGGAATTGTCGTAAGGTGCATTACTGGATAATTGACCACAGCAGCCTCAAAAATATTGATATACAAACCCGAAGCCGATTTCATCATCAATGGTGATTGTACCCTATAATTTGATTGAATCGTTTTAAGTCCAATTCCATTATTCATGTCCAATTTTGCCACATCGATAGCTGAGAACTTGGTCTCGTTGTAGGCATATTCTTGACTGTCATAATCCCCTGGAATCCAAAATGTATTGTGGTCACCAGCTAAATTAAATTGTGAATTTTCCTCTTTAATTACAAAGTGGTTCAATGCAGCTTGTTTGGGAAATTCATAGCGAAAAGCGACACCTTCATCGTATACTTTAAAAACGATGTTTAGCAATCGTCCGGTTGCTTTTTGTAGAAGATTGAGAGTTAACTGATTGTATTTATTTTGAATTACCGCATATTCGCCTAGTACAGGCTCCCAGGGTTCGTCTACTGCTTTTTCAGTAGCTTTTTGTAAAGAAAAGCCTTGATCCAAAGCTGGCAGGTCTTTAAGTTCGAGCCCCAAAGTGGAGGGTAAAATAACTTCTTGATTTTTATATTGAATAGCATAACAAGGCTTGCCATCATTTGTAAGCTGAAAAGTAACTTGAATAGCTTTAGAGGGCGAAGAAATTGATTGTGCCTTTAAAAGGCTAACAAATAAGAGTAAAGTAATTGTGATTGGATTTTTCATTCTCTATAAATTTTAGCGAAGATACTACACCGCTTTGAAATAAAAAAAATCCCGATACTACATCGGGATCTCCAGTTATTTTCCATCTACATAATCTTGCAGGTAAGCAAATCGTGGGGTAAGTTGACCATGGGCGGTTATTTGCGCACGGTGAAGAATTCCATCTTTATCACCATTAAAGAAGGCTGGGAGTACATGTTGCATAAACATTTCGCCAAAACCTTCACTCGCATCTTTAGGAAGTTCGCACGGTAAATTATCGACCGACATAACCAAAATCGAACCCGGGTGGGTATATGGAACTTCCTTGTGTTCACTTGGTAAATAACCCATAAAAGGTTCGGCTATCGTAGTAGCTCGAAGCGTACAAGCGATAGGTCCATCAACGTCACAGGATACATCGGCAACCACTTTTATTTTGCAATCGGGCGCATGCAACATCGATTGGGTGAGAATATCGGGTGAGCCATTGCCATGAAAATGTCCGGCAATAAACAAATCGGTTACTTTTGCAAATCGCTCAAAATCTGAAACATAAGCTTCGGGATGCGCGTAAAAATCTTTTTTATCGTTCCTTAATCCGTCCTTACGTTTGTTGTAATCCATTACATCAATTTGCGTATAAACGGGCTGGGTAAAGGTTTTGGTTAAATAATCATCAAGGGAAACCTCTTTCATTTTCATACCATCCAAGATTTCCTTGGCTCCCATTCCAACTTTACCGTGTCCGGTTAAAACCACTTTAATATTCGGTAACGTAACACGTTTTAAACGGACTATCAAATCATCTTTACTTTGCAGCGTTTCGGCTTTTGGCAACGTAAACAGTTCATATTTTATTCCAAATCCACGAAAACCATTATACGCCCCTACGATTCCAGCATACCTACCAAAACCAATTAATCGTTTATTTTGAGCATCAACTATCGTTTCATGATCATACAATTCAATATTTTTTGCAAGCACAGCTTGTAATAATTTACGATTATAGAGCTGTTTTTTAATTGTATGGGAAAAGAAAAAGTATTTTTTATTTGGAATTAATGCATCAATTGGAACTTCTTTCACTCCAAACAACACATCACATGTTGTCATATCGGTGGTTACTTCGATTCCTAAAATTGCGTATGCATCATCGGGGAATACCCGTATAGGTGAGGTTTCCACCTTAACTTTGGCTTCTGGATATTGGCTTTGCAAACGAACTAATTCTTCAGGGGTAAAAACCACACGGCGATCGGGTGGACTTTTGCGTTCTTGTATAACTCCAAAAATCATGACTGGGAAACTTTACTAAATTACGTGAGGCCAAAAGTACGCGTAACGATTGCGATATCAAAACTTTTCGAAGAATTTCAATAGTCATCGAAAAAGACAATTAAAACAGGGAATTTAACCTTGTTGATAATTTTGTTATTTTTTTAAGAAAAGACCAAAGAAAAAAAGAAATTGGAGTAGCTATATTTGTTTTTTTGACCCTATATGACCCAAAATAATTATTTCTACATCGTTTTAAGTTTGGCATTGCTTTGTATCGGTTGCCAAAAATCAGGCGGACAACATTCAGTTTTTACAGGGCCCGTTTATGCAATGCGTCCGCAGCAGGATTCGTTACCCAAACTAAGTACTTCATATATTACTACCAAACGGAAAGAGATTGAAAATTATATTAAAAAATGCTTTAATTCTAATTTTGAAAACATTTGTTTTTTAGTAGCCAAAAATGGTAAAATCATTTATGAACACTATGAAGGGTATGCCAACAAAGAAAACAACCTGTTAAATAGTGAAGATACTTCATTGCATATTGCTTCTGTTTCAAAAGTACTTACCGCCTCAGCTGTACTGAAATTAATCGATGCAAAAAAACTGGAATTGGATCAAAAATTGACAACCCTTTTTCCAGGTTTCCCTTACAAAGATGTAACCATACGCACGTTATTAAACCACCGAAGTGGTATGAAAAAATACAATTATTTTTGTGATGATGCACGCATTTGGGGACGAAAGAAAACTTTAACCAATGCCGATTTATTAAATGTAATTCTCACCAAAAATATACCCTTAGAAACAAAAACAAATACGCATTTTAGTTACAACAATACCAATTATGCGTTGTTGGCTTTAGTTATTGAAAAAATAACTGGTAAAAAATACCGCACTGCCATGAAAGAGATCATATTTGATCCACTAGGGATGACTCATACCTTTGTTTTTGACGAAGATTCACCTAAAGAAATTGCGACTCCATCTTATAAATACAACTATGTAAAATATGGTTTTGACTTTTTAGATGCGGTTTATGGTGATAAAAATATTTACTCGACACCCCGAGATTTACTAAAATTTGACCTAGCCCGAAATGCCCCTAATTTTTTAAGTCAAACGCTTTTAGATGAAGTTTATAAAGGATATAGTTATGAAGCGCGCGGAGAGAAAAATTACGGATTAGGCATACGGTTACGGGAATGGGAAAATGGTCAAAAACTATTTTACCACAATGGTTGGTGGCATGGAAATACGTCGAGTTATATTTCTTTGCGAAAAGAGAATACCGTAATTATAGCCCTTTCAAATAAATATACTAAAAAAACCTACCAATTAAAAAACTTAGCCGCTTTGTTTGGAGATTACCCTTTTGCATTGGGTGATACGGTTTCAAGTGGAGAATAAGTTTTTTTGATTTCAGCGATTTTACCTAACTTTGCCCTCCAATTTATACTTAATTTCAGGGGACGACTGGTTTTGACAGCGAGTGGAATTAAATAGTAAGCACGTCGAGCATTGTACTTTTTGCTCGTTAATCCAAAGGTACAATCTTATAAACGGCGAAAATAATTACGCTTTAGCTGCTTAATCCGAAGTTTAGTACGATTAGCCAAGTTCCTACAAGGTAGGAAAGCTGGATTCACCTCAAAAGCCTTGGTTTATGGCGGTTGGTTTAGGTGAACCGTAAAAGTAAACCTAGGGAAGGTAATGCTTTAAATCCCTCCTGACACGAAATAAGCTAAGCAAAAAGTGGCTGTTCTTGGCCTTGCTTTTTGTCGAAAACCCAATCAAGAACTAAACGTGTAGAAAGCTATTCGATTGCTTGTTTGGACCCGAGTTCGATTCTCGGCGTCTCCACAGAATTCAATTCAGGAAATGATGGGGAATCAACATTCCCCAAAACCTGATATAGTATTTGCTTAAATTTCAAGTATAATTTTTAAGGTGCACACACTTCACCCTCCCAGCTCATAAAACCGCCAAGTAAATTATAGGTGTTTGCAAATCCCATTTGGTCCATAATTTGACAGGCTTGAGCACTACGCCCACCGGCTTTACAGTAGACATAATAATTTTTGGATTTATCGAGTTCTTCCAACCGATAAACAAAGCCCTGACCTTTGTAAATATCATTTAACAGCGCTCCTGGTATAATTCCCTCTTCCCATTCTGCCTCCGTTCGAACATCGATAATAACTGCATCGGTATCGTTAGCCAATTGAGCTGTCCAAGCTTCTTGTGATAAGTGTTGCATTTCTTTTTCTTTCAAAATTAATATTTTTTCAAACTAACGATAACGAATGTTTTAAAAAAGATTAACAAAAAAATAACAAACATTTGTATATACAAAAAAAAGCACTTACTTACATTTGTATCTACAAATTTTGTAATGACAATTATGAAAATTGAAACTTTAATTAAATCAAATGTTGCTTTTGAAAATGCAAAGCGCGTTTTTCTGAATTTAATGTATACACAAAATTTAATTTCAGAAAAATTAAACGAAACCCTTAAGCCCTTTGATATTTCGGGGGAACAATTTAATGTGTTGCGCATTTT
>NZ_JAIXRZ010000048.1 GCF_027484945.1 Flavobacterium sp. | reverse complement strand
TAAAAAATGGCAAAAGAAATTAGTAAAGTAGTTAAACTACAAGTTAAGGGAGGTGCTGCGAATCCTTCGCCACCGGTTGGACCTGCTTTGGGAGCTGCTGGGGTTAACATCATGGAGTTCTGTAAGCAGTTTAATGCGCGAACTCAAGATCAACCTGGCAAAGTATTACCTGTTCAAATTACGGTCTACAAAGACAAGTCGTTTGATTTTGTTGTAAAAACTCCTCCTGCTGCGGTTCAATTAATGGATGCTGCAAAAATCAAATCCGGTTCAGGACAACCTAACCGTAAAAAAGTGGCCAATGTTTCTTGGGATCAAATCAAAACGATTGCCGAAGACAAAATGCCCGATTTGAATTCATTCACTATGGAATCAGCTATGAGTATGATTGCCGGTACTGCTCGTTCTATGGGTATTACCGTAACCGGAGATTCTCCGCTAAAAAAATAATGAGTTATGGCAAAATTGACGAAAAAACAAAAAGAAGCGGCATCCAAAATTGAGAAGAATAAATTATATTCTTTGAAAGATGCTTCTGCTTTATTAAAGCAAGTTTCTTACGCAAAATTTGATGAGTCAGTTGACATTGCTGTTCGTTTAGGAGTTGATCCAAGAAAAGCAAATCAAATGGTTCGTGGTGTAGTAACCTTACCTCACGGTACAGGTAAAGACGTTAGAGTATTAGCGCTTGTTACACCAGATAAAGAAGCTGAAGCTAAAGCTGCGGGTGCAGACCACGTAGGATTAGATGATTATCTACAAAAAATCAAAGACGGTTGGACGGATGTTGATGTAATCATCACCATGCCAGCTGTTATGGGTAAATTAGGTCCGTTAGGACGTATTTTAGGTCCTCGTGGCTTAATGCCTAACCCAAAAACGGGAACGGTTACTATGGAAGTAGGTAAAGCTGTTCAAGAAGTGAAAGCGGGTAAAATTGACTTTAAAGTTGATAAAACAGGTATTGTTCACGCGGGTATCGGAAAAGTATCGTTTGACGCTGACAAAATTGTAGATAACGCTCACGAAATTATTCAAACATTAATTAAATTAAAACCAACGGCAGCTAAAGGTACTTACATCAAGTCGATTCACTTGTCTAGTACAATGAGTCCTGCGATTGCTTTAGATCCTAAAGCAGTATAATTGGGTAGTTAAAAAGTTTTATTATGACTAGAGAAGAAAAATCAATCGCGATAAAAGACTTAACTGCAAAATTAGCAGAGGCGAACATCCTTTACATTGCAGACACGTCTGGTTTAGATGCTGAAACAACATCAAACTTACGCAGAGCTTGTTTTAAAGCAGGCATTAAGTTAGAAGTGGTAAAAAACACCTTATTGGAAAAAGCTATGGAAGCTTCTGAAAATGAGTACGGTGATTTGCCAACCATCCTTAAAGGAAACTCTTCTATTTTGATTGCTACTGTTGCAAATCAACCTGCAAAAATCATCAAAGATTTCCGTAAGAAGTCGGATAAGCCACTTTTAAAAGGTGCTTATATCAATCAAGAAATCTACATTGGTGATAATCAGTTAGATGCTTTAGCATCCTTGAAATCGAAAGAAGAAGTTATCGGTGAAATCATCGGATTACTTCAATCACCTGCAAAACGCATTATTTCTGCTTTGTTAAACAACGCAGAACAAAAAGGCGAAGCAGCAGAATAATTGAACGCACTTAATAAATAAAATAAATTTAAAAACATTTTAAAGATAGAAAAAATGGCAGATTTGAAACAATTCGCAGAACAATTAGTTAACTTAACAGTTAAAGAAGTTAACGATTTAGCTACAATATTAAAAGATGAGTATGGTATCGAGCCTGCTGCTGCTGCAGTAGTAGTTGCTGCTGGTGGTGGTGATGCTGGTGCTGCTGAAGAGCAAACAGAATTCACCGTAGTATTAAAAGATGCTGGTGCTTCTAAATTAGCTGTAGTTAAAGCAGTAAAAGAACTAACAGGTTTAGGTCTTAAAGAAGCTAAAGATATCGTAGATGGAGCTCCTTCAAATATCAAAGAAGCAGTTTCTAAAGCAGAAGCTGAAGGATTGAAAAAAGCGCTTGAAGAAGCTGGAGCTGTAGTAGAATTGAAATAATTCTTTCTCGGTTAACGAATAAGGTTTAGGTCTAGAGTGCGTACTCAAAGGCCTAAACCATTTTTCGTATAATAAAATTATCCCTTTTTTTAAGTCGAATTCGCACTTAAATGCAATAAAAAAAGATAACCGAAACGAAGAAAAAAATAGACAATTTTCCTGGTTTATTTTTAAAGATGTGACGGTGGTTTCAAACAAGGAAAGTAACATTAAAATCGTGTATTTACACAAAACGTACTTTTTTTAAATCAAAATTTTGTCCATTGATGATAACTAATCAGACTGAAAGATTGAATTTTGCCTCAACGAAGAACATACCACAGTATCCTGACTTTTTGGATGTTCAAATTAAATCGTTTAAGGATTTCTTCCAATTGGAAACGAAAACCGACGAAAGAGGTAACGAAGGTCTATATAACACCTTCATGGAAAACTTTCCAATTACTGATACCAGAAATCAATTCGTGTTGGAATTCCTCGATTATTTTGTGGATCCACCACGTTACACCATTCAGGAGTGTATCGAACGAGGTTTAACTTATAGCGTGCCGCTAAAAGCGCGCCTAAAATTATACTGTACCGATCCGGAACACGAAGATTTCGAGACTATCGTACAAGATGTATATTTAGGAACTATTCCTTACATGACACCAAGCGGAACTTTTGTGATTAATGGCGCTGAACGCGTTGTAGTATCACAATTGCACCGATCTCCAGGGGTGTTCTTTGGACAGTCGTTCCATGCTAATGGAACAAAATTATACTCTGCGCGTGTAATTCCGTTTAAAGGTTCATGGATTGAGTTTGCTACCGATATCAATAACGTAATGTATGCCTACATTGATCGTAAAAAGAAATTACCGGTAACTACTTTATTCCGTGCTATCGGATACGAGCGCGATAAAGATATTTTAGAAATTTTTGATCTTGCAGAAGAAATCAAAGTTTCTAAAACAGGATTGAAGAAATATGCGGGCCGAAAATTGGCTGCTCGTGTTTTAAATACATGGCACGAAGACTTCGTAGATGAAGATACGGGCGAAGTCGTAACGATTCCACGTAACGAAATTATCTTGGATCGTGATACGATTTTGGATAAAGAAAATATTGAAGAAATCATTGATTCTAATGTAAAATCAATCTTACTTCATAAAGAGGATAACAACCAAGCAGATTATGCTATTATTCATAATACGTTACAAAAAGATCCAACCAACTCTGAAAAAGAAGCTGTTGAGCATATTTACCGTCAGTTGCGTAATGCAGAACCACCTGATGAAGAAACGGCGCGCGGCATTATCGATAAACTGTTCTTTTCCGATCAACGCTACAACTTAGGTGAGGTAGGTCGCTATCGAATGAATAAAAAATTAAATTTAGATATTCCAATGGAAAAGCAAGTGCTTACCAAAGAGGATATCATTACTATTGTTAAATATTTGATCGAGTTAATTAACTCGAAAGCTGAAATTGATGATATTGATCACTTATCTAACCGTCGTGTTCGTACGGTAGGTGAGCAACTTTCACAACAGTTTGGTGTTGGTTTAGCACGTATGGCACGAACCATTCGTGAACGTATGAATGTACGTGATAACGAGGTGTTTACTCCAATCGACTTGATTAACGCCAAAACATTATCATCGGTAATTAATTCGTTCTTCGGGACCAACCAGTTATCGCAGTTCATGGATCAAACGAATCCATTAGCTGAGATTACGCACAAGCGTCGTTTGTCCGCATTAGGACCTGGTGGTCTTTCTCGCGAACGCGCAGGTTTTGAGGTTCGTGACGTTCACTACACGCACTACGGACGTTTATGTCCGATTGAAACCCCTGAAGGGCCAAACATTGGTTTGATTTCTTCATTAGGAGTTTTTGCAAAAGTAAATGGTATGGGATTCATTGAAACGCCTTACCGTAAAGTAGTTAACGGTAAAGTTGATTTAGTTGCTGAACCTATTTATTTAAGTGCCGAAGAAGAAGAAGGAAAATTGATTGCACAAGCAAACATTGCGATGCATGAAAATGGTACGATTACCGCTGAAAAAGTAATTGCTCGTGAAGAGGGCGATTTCCCGGTAGTTGAACCTACAGTAGTTCATTATACCGATGTTGCTCCTAATCAAATTGCTTCGATTTCAGCATCATTAATTCCTTTCTTGGAACACGATGACGCTAACCGTGCGCTGATGGGATCCAACATGATGCGTCAGGCAGTTCCGTTATTACGTCCAGAGTCTCCAATTGTAGGTACCGGTTTAGAGCGCCAAGTAGCTTCTGATTCACGTGTATTGATCAATGCCGAAGGAAATGGAGTAGTAGAATATGTGGATGCAGATAAGGTAACGATTAAATACGACCGGACGGATGAAGAACGTTTGGTTAGTTTTGATAGTGACGAGCGAACCTATCAGTTGATTAAATTTAGAAAAACCAATCAAAGTACTTGTATTAACTTAAAACCGATTGTTCGAAAAGGAGATCGTGTGGTTAAAGGGCAAGTTCTTTGTGAAGGATATGCTACACAAGCGGGTGAATTGGCTATTGGACGTAACTTGAAAGTGGCCTTTATGCCATGGAAAGGGTACAATTTCGAGGATGCGATTGTGATTTCTGAGAAAGTAGTTCGCGATGATATCTTTACATCTATCCACATCGATGATTATTCGTTGGAAGTTCGTGATACCAAACTTGGTAACGAAGAATTAACCAATGATATTCCTAATGTTTCGGAAGAAGCTACTAAAGATTTGGATGAAAACGGTATGATTCGTATCGGTGCTGAAGTGAAACCGGGTGATATTTTAATTGGTAAAATTACGCCTAAAGGAGAATCGGATCCAACACCTGAAGAAAAATTACTTCGTGCAATCTTTGGTGATAAAGCAGGTGATGTAAAAGACGCATCGCTTAAAGCATCACCTTCATTGAATGGAGTGGTTTTAGATAAAAAATTATTTGCTCGTGCGGTTAAAGATAAACGCAAGCGCACAAAAGATAAAGACGATTTGACGGCATTAGAAATGGAATTCGAAGTGCGTTTTGTTGAATTGAAAGATAAGCTCGTTGAGAAGCTATTTGCTATCGTAGATGGTAAAACTTCACAAGGTGTTATGAATGATTTAGGTGAAGAAGTGTTGCCAAAAGGTAAAAAATATACCAAAAAAATGCTTCAAGCTGTAGAAGATTTCGCGCACTTAACCAAAGGGCAATGGGTTGCTGATGAAGATACAAACCGTTTGGTTAATGATTTGATTCACAACTATAAAATTAAATTAAACGATCTTCAAGGAGCGTTACGTCGTGAGAAATTTACGATTACTGTTGGTGACGAGTTACCTGCAGGTATCTTGAAATTAGCTAAAGTATATATCGCTAAGAAACGTAAATTGAAAGTAGGGGATAAAATGGCGGGTCGTCACGGTAACAAAGGTATTGTTGCGCGTATTGTTCGTCAAGAAGATATGCCTTTCTTAGAAGATGGAACACCTGTAGATATCGTATTGAACCCACTTGGTGTACCTTCTCGTATGAACATCGGTCAGATTTATGAAACGGTACTGGGTTGGGCTGGTTTGAAATTAGGAAAGAAATTTGCTACGCCTATTTTTGATGGTGCAACTTTAGACCAAATCAATACATTAACCGATGATGCAGGAATTCCACGTTTCGGTCATACCTATTTGTATGATGGAGGTACGGGAGAGCGTTTCCACCAACCGGCAACTGTTGGGGTAATCTATATGCTGAAATTAGGGCATATGGTTGACGATAAAATGCACGCACGTTCGATCGGTCCTTACTCCTTAATTACGCAACAACCACTTGGAGGTAAGGCTCAATTTGGAGGTCAGCGTTTCGGTGAGATGGAGGTTTGGGCACTTGAAGCGTATGGTGCGTCAAGTACCTTACGTGAAATCTTGACGGTTAAATCGGATGACGTAATCGGAAGAGCTAAAACTTACGAAGCCATCGTTAAGGGTGAAGCGATGCCGGAACCAGGATTGCCAGAATCATTCAATGTATTAATGCATGAATTGAAAGGTCTTGGATTAGACATCAGATTAGAAGAATAATATCAGTACTGGAAGGCCGATTCGTTTTTGTTTCGGTCCTGTAAACTGTAACTATTTAAAAACGACTAAGATGAACAACAGAAATAAAGATAAAAATACCATTAAAAGATTTGACAAAATCACAATCGGACTAGCATCTCCGGAATCAATTTTGGCAGAATCAAAAGGTGAGGTTTTAAAACCAGAAACCATTAACTATCGTACCCACAAACCGGAACGTGACGGATTATTCTGTGAGCGCATCTTCGGACCCGTAAAGGATTTCGAATGTGCTTGTGGAAAATACAAAAGAATTCGTTACAAAGGCATTGTTTGTGATCGATGTGGGGTGGAAGTGACCGAAAAGAAAGTACGTCGTGACCGTGTAGGACATATCAATTTAGTTGTGCCAATCGCACACATTTGGTATTTCCGTTCTTTGCCAAATAAAATTGGTTATATCCTTGGATTACCTTCCAAAAAATTGGATATGATCATTTACTATGAGCGTTATGTAGTAATTCAAGCGGGTATCGCAAAGAATGCAGATGGTGAACCTTTAGAAAGATTAGATTTCTTAACGGAAGAGGAGTATTTGAATATTTTAGATGCCCTTCCAATGGAAAATCAATATTTAGATGATTCAGATCCTAATAAATTCATTGCCAAAATGGGTGCAGAATGTATTATGGATTTGTTGGCTCGTACGGATTTAAATGAATTGTCTTATGAATTACGTCACTCGGCCAACATTGAAACTTCTAAACAACGTAAAACGGAAGCGTTAAAGCGATTGCAAGTGGTTGAGTCCTTCCGGGATTCCAACTTAAACCGTGAGAACCGTCCTGAGTGGATGATTTTGAAAGTAATTCCGGTTATTCCACCTGAATTACGTCCTTTGGTTCCTCTAGATGGAGGTCGTTTCGCAACTTCCGACTTGAATGATTTATACCGTCGTGTGATTATTCGTAACAACCGTTTAAAGCGATTGATGGAGATAAAAGCGCCTGAGGTAATCTTACGTAATGAAAAACGTATGTTGCAAGAGGCTGTGGATTCGTTGTTTGACAATACACGTAAAGCTTCGGCTGTGAAAACCGAATCCAACCGTCCTTTAAAATCCCTTTCCGATTCGTTGAAAGGAAAACAAGGTCGTTTCCGTCAAAACTTATTAGGTAAACGTGTAGATTATTCCGCACGTTCGGTAATCGTCGTTGGTCCTGAATTGAAAATGTACGAATGTGGTTTGCCAAAAGATATGGCAGCAGAATTGTACAAACCTTTTGTAATTCGCAAGTTGATTGAACGAGGAATCGTAAAAACCGTAAAATCAGCTAAGAAAATCATCGATAAAAAAGAGCCTGTAGTATGGGATATCCTTGAAAATGTAATCAAAGGTCACCCTGTATTACTAAACCGTGCTCCTACCTTACACCGATTGGGGATTCAAGCGTTCCAACCAAAATTAATCGAAGGAAAAGCAATTCAGTTGCACCCGCTAACCTGTACGGCGTTTAATGCGGATTTCGATGGTGACCAGATGGCGGTACACTTGCCATTAGGACCTGAAGCTATTTTGGAAGCACAATTATTAATGTTGGCTTCTCACAATATCTTGAACCCTGCTAATGGAGCGCCAATTACCGTTCCTTCTCAGGACATGGTACTTGGGTTGTATTATATGACCAAAGAACGTTTGTCTACTCCTGAATTACCAATTAAAGGAGAAGGATTGACATTCTATTCAGCGCAAGAAGTAAATATTGCCTTGAATGAAGGCCGATTAGAATTAAATGCACGCGTTAAAATCAGAACGAAAGATTTCAACGAAAATGGGGAGTTAGTTTACAAAATTATCCAAACAACAGCTGGACGTGTATTGTTCAATGAAGTAGTGCCCGAAGCAGCAGGTTATATCAATGAAGTATTGACTAAAAAATCATTACGCGATATCATTGGTAAAATCTTAGCTACTACGAATGTTCCAACAACAGCCGCTTTCTTGGATGATATCAAGGATATGGGATATAAATTTGCATTCCAAGGTGGTCTTTCATTCTCGTTAGGGGATATTAAAGTGCCTGAGAAAAAAGACGACTTGATTGCCGATGCACGTGAGCAAGTGGAAGGAATTACCATGAACTATAACATGGGTCTTATCACCAACAATGAGCGTTATAACCAGGTAATTGACGTTTGGACTTCGACCAACGCTTTGTTAACTGAGTTGGCAATGAAGAATATCCGTGAAGATCAACAAGGATTTAACTCGGTATATATGATGTTGGATTCTGGAGCGCGTGGTTCGAAAGAGCAAATTCGTCAGTTGACCGGTATGCGTGGTTTGATGGCAAAACCAAAAAAATCGACAGCCGGTGGTGGTGAGATTATCGAAAACCCGATTCTTTCCAACTTTAAAGAAGGTTTATCGATTTTAGAATACTTTATTTCTACGCACGGTGCTCGTAAAGGTCTTGCCGATACGGCATTAAAAACGGCGGATGCGGGTTACCTAACACGTCGTCTTCACGATGTATCGCAAGATGTTATTGTGAATTCAGTAGACTGTGGTACGTTGCGTGGTATTGAAGTGACAGCATTAAAGAAAAATGAAGAGATTGTTGAAACCTTAGGGGAACGTATTTTAGGTCGTGTAACCTTACATGATGTTGTAAATCCGTTAACGTCTGAAGTAGTTATTGCAGCAGGTGAGGAAATTACAGAAGCGGTTGTTCGTGAGATTGAAGAATCACCAATCGAACGCGTTGAAGTGCGTTCACCGTTAACCTGTGAAGCTACTAAAGGGATCTGCGCTAAATGTTACGGTAGAAATTTAGCTACTGGTAAAATGACCCAAAAAGGGGAGGCTGTTGGTGTAATTGCAGCACAATCGATTGGGGAGCCAGGTACACAGTTAACGCTTCGTACATTCCACGTTGGTGGGGTAGCCGGAGGTGTTTCTGAGGAATCATCGATCATTGCTCGTTTTGGTGGTCGTCTTGAAATAGAAGATTTAAAAACAGTAAAAGGCGAAGACGCTGAAGGGAATGCAGTTGATATCGTGATTTCACGTTCAACAGAATTGAAATTGATCGATGCAACAACTGGAATTATATTAAATACACACAATATTCCTTACGGTTCTAGTATTTTCGTAAAAGATGGAGCTGTCGTAGAAAAAGGAACAACCTTATGTAAATGGGATCCTTATAATGGGGTTATTGTATCTGAATTTACCGGTAAAATTGCTTACGAAGATTTAGAACAAGGACAAACGTACCAAGTAGAAATCGATGAGCAAACTGGATTCCAAGAGAAAGTTATTTCTGAAGGCAGAAACAAGAAATTGATTCCAACTTTATTGATTTACGGAAAAGATGGTGAATTAATTCGATCGTACAACTTACCTGTGGGTGCTCACCTTATGGTTGAAGATGGCGAGAAAATTAAAGCGGGTAAAATTTTAGTTAAAATTCCGCGTCGTTCTTCAAAAGCAGGCGATATTACAGGAGGTCTTCCACGTATTACCGAGTTGTTAGAAGCGCGTAATCCATCCAACCCAGCAGTCGTTTCTGAAATTGATGGTGTGGTTTCTTTCGGTAAAATCAAACGAGGTAACCGCGAGATTATCATCGAATCTAAATTTGGTGATGTTCGTAAATACTTAGTGAAATTATCCAGTCAGATTTTAGTTCAAGAAAATGACTTTGTCAAAGCTGGTATGCCCTTGTCTGATGGAGCAATTACTCCTGAAGATATCTTAAGAATTCAAGGACCTTCTGCTGTACAACAGTATTTGGTGAATGAAATTCAAGAGGTTTACCGTTTACAAGGGGTAAAAATTAACGACAAGCACTTTGAAGTAGTTATTCGTCAAATGATGCGTAAAGTACAGATTGAAGATCCAGGAGATACGTTATTCTTGGAAGAACAATTGGCACATACCAGCGACTTTATGGTTGAAAATGATAAATTATACGGTATGAAAGTGGTAGAAGAAGCAGGGGATTCAGAAAACTTGAAACCAGGACAAATTGTGAGTCCTCGTGAATTGCGTGATGAAAACTCTGTCTTGAAACGAAATGATAAAAATTTAGTTATCGCTCGTGATGCGGTTATGGCTACAGCTACACCGGTGCTTCAAGGGATTACACGTGCTTCGTTGCAAACCAAATCATTCATCTCTGCGGCTTCCTTCCAGGAGACAACAAAAGTGTTGAATGAAGCGGCAGTAGCAGGTAAAGTAGACCAATTGGAAGGTTTGAAAGAAAACGTTATTGTGGGTCATCGAATTCCAGCCGGAACCGGTATGCGTGATTATGACAACATTATCGTAGGTTCGAAAGACGATTATAATGAGTTGATGGCTAACAAAGAAGAATACGTTTATTAGTCATGAGCGAAGAATTGCAACCCGGACAAATCAATATTGAATTGGATGAGAAAACTGCAGAAGGAATATATTCCAACTTAGCCATTATCAACCATTCACCTTCTGAGTTTGTGTTGGATTTTGTGACCATTATGCCTGGTGTTCCTAAGTCCAAAGTCAAATCGCGAATTATTCTAACGCCACAGCATGCGAAACGCTTGTTGAAAGCGATGGCGGAGAATATTCATCGTTTTGAAGCTGCACATGGAGAAATCAAAGAAACCGATTTACCTCCAACCCCTTTAAACTTTGGTCCAACAGGACAAGCTTAATAGTTGAAAACTCCTCTAGCAATAGGGGAGTTTTTTTTTTGAGTGCCATCAGAAAAACACCGACAAAAAATCAATTTCATAGATGAATGATTTCCATAAAATTGTTAACAAATAACTAACATAAAAACAAGATTTTCAGGCATTTAGTTTTTAACTTTGTTTCAAATCAAACATTTTTAATTATGTGTAAAAATTTACAATTTAAAAGCACGCTCAGTTCTTTTTTAGTAATGTTTTTGTTTATGTTAAATTCAACTTTTTCTTGGGGACAAACCCTTTTGGCTGGTTGGGATTTTCAAACAACAACTAATGGAGGAACAGCAGTAGTTGCATCACCCAATACACCAACAGCTTATGTTGCGAATGTGGGAAGTGGTAATTTATTTCTGAATGGTACTAATGGTTCTAGTACATGGTCTCAAGCTACTGAATTGTCTGCATTTGCAGGAACAGCAACAAATGCTGCTTCAGGGATGTCTACAACGACAACTTCACCAGCTAGTTTAGCATTGTTGGGAGGGACAAGTAATGCAGCGAATGGTAAGTCAATAGTGTTTAGAATTAACATGTCAGGATATAAAGATCTTGTAGTTTCCTATGCAACACAAAGGACATCAACTGGCTTTACTACTCATACTTGGGAGACGAGTACTAATGGGACTTCATGGACCTCTCTTCAAACTATAAGTTCTCTTCCATCTTCTTTTGGTGCGCAAACTTTATCAAATACTTCAAATTTAGATAATGTTACTACGGCATTCATTCGATTGACCGTATCAGGAAGTACAGGGACATCACAAAATAATAGATTAGATAATATTCGTTTTAACGCAACAGTTTTATCTCCACCTTCTATTACAGGAGCTGCCACAGCAACTGTATTTACTACAACGTATGGAACAGCTTCTGCAGTTCAATCGTTTGCAGTTTCAGGCGCTAATTTAACTGCCAATTTGGTAGCTACAGCTCCAACTGGTTTTCTAGTATCTTCCGATAATATTACGTTTGGTTCAACAGCTACTTTCGTTCAAACGGCAGGGACTGCATCAGGCACACTTCGCATTCGTTTGAGTGCCACTGCGCCAGTTTCAGGAAGTTATAACAATCTAAACATAGTTTTGTCTTCAACAGGAGCTACATCACAAAATATTACAACAGCAGCTTCGGGGAATGCGGTTTCTCCTGCATCGTTGACCATTACTGCCAACAATCAGGCGGTGGCTTTTGGAACACCCGTTGCTACCGTTACAGGTGCGGGATCCTATACGTCTACTGGCTTTGTCAATGGAGAAAATGCATCGGTGATTTCGGGTACGGTTTCCTACACTACTTCCTATACAGATACTACACCTGCAGCAACTTCGGGTGTAACCATTACTCCAATTGTTTCGGGTTTATCGGCAGCCAATTATGTGTTTTCACCAGCCAATGGAACAGTTACGATTACGGCTTCACCAGTTCCTGTAATTTCGAGTCCGTTAACAGCTTCAGGAACTTATGGGACTTCATTTACCTATCAAATGGTGGCTGATAATTCGCCCACATCCTACAATGCGACAAATTTACCCGCTGGTTTATCTATCAATACTTCAAGTGGTGAAATTACAGGTATTCCAACGGCTGCTCCAGGATTATACAATATTGGTTTAGTTGCCACAAATGGAGGTGGCGATGGTAATGCCACTTTAGCATTAACTATACAGGCAAAAGCTTTAACAATTTCAGGAATTGCAACAGTTGATAAAATTTATGATGCAACAACTTTAGTAAGTTATACAGGAGGTTCTCTTGTTGGAATTTATGGAGCAGATACAGTCTCTTTCTCAGGTTCAGCTTCAATGGCAACCAAAGTAATTGGGTCTAATAAACCGGTCACTTTTGCTTTGACCTTAAATGGAGCTCAAGCTGGTAACTATAGTTTGACTCAACCTTCGGGATTAACAGTGAATATTGCTGCTAAAGAATTGACTATTTCCGGAGCTGCTGCTCAAAATAAAACATTTGATGGAAATACTAATGCAGTTATCACAGGAACACTTGCAGGTGTAGTTTCTGGAGATACGGTAACCTTAACAGGTACGGGTACTTTTGCTTCATCGGCAATTGGAAATGGTATTGCTGTAACTTCTACCTCAACGATTGGTGGCTCAGATTCTGGGAATTATTCCTTGACACAACCTTCAGGGTTAACAGCAAATATTAGTCCAGCTATTGTGTCTTTATTACAATGGAATACCTTTGGTAATGCCGGAACTGAAACAACTGAAGCAAGTACGGGTAATGATGCAAATTTAGGAACTTCAACACTAAATTACACCGGAAGTACAGTTACACCTGCTGCAAATGGAAATCGTTTTGGTGGTACAGCTTGGACAGTAGGAAGCACTATTGATACGGCTAAGTACATACAGTTTACGGTAACACCAAATTCAGGTTATACATTTACACCCACGGCATTCGACTTTATTTGGGATTTTTCGGGTACGGGCCCTTCTGCAATTGCAATCCGAAGTTCTGCAGATAATTACGCGTCCAATGTAGGGGTAATTACAGGAATGACTGCAAGTACTTCTGCAGTGAAATCGATTGCCATTTCGGGTTTATCAGCGATTTCCATACCAACAACTTTCCGTATTTATGGGTATAATGCTACGGCATCGGGTGGTTCAGGCGGTTTTGATTGCGGCTCTTCAACGAATAATGTAATTTTAAAAGGCTACACAGGTGTTGCTCCAGCACCCTCTTTTTCAACAAATGGTACTCCTGCCGCTTTAGCATCTACTTATGGAACTGCATCCTCAGAAACCTCATTTACGGTTTCTGGGACTTATTTATTAGCGGGTATTACCGCTACTGCCCCTTCAGGATTTGAAGTGTCAGCTACTTCTGGAACAGGATTTGGTGCAACAGCTACTGTTGGTGCTGCAGGCAACATCACTAACGTTCCAGTTTATGTGCGTCTAGCAGCTAACGCTAGCGTTGCAGGTTCTCCTTATTCAGGCAATATAGTACTAACTACATCTGGAGCCTCAGCAATCAATGTAGCGACTACTTCAAGTACAGTTGCTGTAAAAGAATTAACAATCACGGGAATTTCAATAGCTAACAAAGTATTTGACGGAAACACCACAGCTACAATAACAGGTAGTCCTGTTTTGGTAGGGGTCGTTTCTAGTGATATAGCAAATGTTGTATTAGGAGGAACCCCAGTTGCTGAGTTTTCTTCCTCGGCAGTGGGAACCGATATTCCAGTAACGGTTTCTGGCTATACCCTAGCAGGTGCTGCTTCTGGAAATTATTCGTTAACACAACCTTCAGGATTGTTGGCCGATATTACTTCAGAGCCAAGTCCAGTTATTACAAGTGCTTTGACTGCATCAGGGACCTATGGAACTGCGTTTAGTTATACCATCACCGCGACAAATACTCCCACATCCTATAATGCTTCGGGTTTACCTACAGGTTTATCTGTAGATGCAAATACAGGTGAAATTACAGGTGCCATTACGGCTATTCCTGGTGACTATAACGTCACTATAGAAGCTACCAATGTTGGGGGTACGGGTTCTAATACTATGGTGTTGACAGTCCAAGCTAAAACCTTAACAGTAACAGGTTTGGCAATTGATTCCAAAGAATACAATGGAAATACAAATGCAACCTATTCAGGAGGTACGTTGAATGGTATTTATGGAGCTGATGTTGTCAATTTTACAGGCACTGCTGCATTTGGTACAAAAACGGTTGGTTCAGTTAAACCCGTAAGTTTGACTCTAACTTTGAACGGTGCTGCTGCTGCTAACTATACCGTGACTCAATTATCTGGTTTAACAGCAGATATTACAGCGAAAGCATTAACAATAACCGGAGCAGCTGCTCAAAATAAACCATTCGATGGCACAACGGCTGCTGTAATCACTGGTACACTTTCTGGAGTGGTTTCAGGAGATGTGGTAACCTTAGTTGGAACCGGAACGTTTGCTTCTTCTGCACAAGGAACGGGTATTGCAGTAACTTCAACATCAACACTTGCAGGTACTGATGCTGGAAATTACGTATTAACGCAACCAACTGGTTTGACCGCTACTATTAATCAACCTGCTCTTTTAATGTGGAATACATTTGGAAACGCAGGAACAGAAACCACAGAGCCAAGTGTTTATAATAATGGATTTATTTCATCAGCAAATATGACGGTTACGGGCATTACCAATGCAAGTAATCCTAATCGATTAGGAGGATCAAATTGGCCTTTAACAGCAACAGTTGATGCAAATAAATACTATCAGTTTTCGGTGACTCCAAATGCAGGTTATCAATTCACTCCAAACGAGTTGAGTTTTATTTGGGATCGTTCAGGAACAGGGCCAAGTTCAATTGCTATTCGCTCATCATTAGATAATTATGCTACTGATATCGCAGTTTTAAATTCTGTAACTGCAAGTACTTCCGCTTTTAGAACAATGGTTATGTCTGCAATGGGAGATGTTCAAGTTTCTACTACTTTTAGAATATATGCATACAATGCTACCGGTGCTGCAGGAACAGCAGGTTTTGATACTGGAACCAATGTAAATAATGTTATTTTATACGGTACAACAAGTTTAATTACGGGTTCAACTGCTGCAACAATCAATGGTACTACTTCTATTTGTTCCGGTGATAGTGCGGTTATTAATGTTGCTATTACAGGTGGTAGAAGTCCTTATACTGTTGTCTATTCTGATGGAACTAACAACTTTACTGAATCCAATTATACTTCTGGCGCAAGTATTGTAGTTTCACCAACGGTAACCACAACGTATTCGATTGTGTCGATTACTGATTCCAATGCATTAGTGGGGACAGGAAATAGCGGATCTGCTGCGATTACGGTATTAAATAATACGACTTATTATATTGATGTTGATAATGATGGTTATGGTAATGCTGCCAATTCAATAGTTTCCTGCTTGCCTTTAGCGGGTTATGTTGCCAACAACACGGACTGTAACGATGCAGTTTCGAGTACAAACCCAGGTGCTATTGATGTTTGTTACGACGGTATTGATAATGATTGTAACGGTAATGTTGACAACGTTGGCTTGCCAGGTGGATGTATTCCAATTGTGAGTACTATTCCAGTTGCTACTTGTGATGCTATAATTTTGTACAATCAAACGATACTTACAAG